>NZ_LZZU01000017.1:0-89894 GCF_014170355.1 Cupriavidus sp. UME77 | reverse complement strand
GCCCCACCCCGACGAGTCCTGCCAGCCCCGCGCCCGCCGCGTCGGGTTCACGCGCGCTGCGCATTTTGCTGGTGCGCGATCCGCATGACGAGGATCCGCTCAATATCGAGACGATCCGTGCCGGGCTTGTGTCTGCGGGCTTCACGGACATCGAAACGGTGGACGCCGACCTGCGGCTGCCCGACGCAATCGCCGCGCGGCAGCCGGACCTGATCATCATCGCCTCGGAGTCCGCCGCGCGCGATACGGTCGAGCATGTATGCGTGTCAACCCAGCACGCGCCGCGCCCCATCGTGCTCTTCACGGACAACGACGACGCCCAGCGCATCAAGGCCGCGCTGAGCGCAGGGATCACCGCCTACATCGTCGACGGCCTGCGCGCCGAGCGCGTCAAGACCGTGTTGGATGTGGCCTATGCGCGCTTCGAACTGGACCAGGAACTGCGCGCGGAGCTTGATGCCACGCGGCTGCAGCTGGCCGAACGCAAGGAAGTGGAGCGTGCCAAGGGCCTGCTGATGAAGGAGCGCGGCATGACCGAGGACGAGGCTTACAAGCGGCTGCGCAGCATGGCGATGGAGCGCGGCATCAAGCTCGTCGAGGCGGCGCGGCGGGTCATCGATGTGATGAGCTAAGCCCTGCACAAACCATGCTCGGGCGCCGCGATGTGCCCCGCACGCGCTTGGTGCAATGCACAAGGATGGCGCGACCGCATCACCTTTCACGCACTGGCAGCGCACGGACGCCGCTTCGGCGCGCCCTCTTCTGGCTCCTTGCCCACGCTCGCTGGCAGTCAGACCCCGACAACAGCCCTCCCGACCCTTGGCACGCGGCTTGCGTAATCGAAGCATCGGCCGACGACGGCCGATCACATACCGATGTGCGCCGCCAACGACGGCCGCGCCGCATCACGGGACAACGGCGTCCTGACCTGCCCCCGCATTTCTGGCGAAAGCGGAGCAGTTCAGGACGCTTTTTATTTGGAGCCGTGCCAATGCCCTCTCGCCTGAAGATTGCCAAGTCGCTGCATGCAGCAGTTGCCACCGACGCCAGCACCACGGGAGCCGATGCGGTGCCCGCCAGCAACGGACGGCGCCGCGCCCTGGCTACCATCGCCGGCGCCAGCGTGATCACCCTGGTCGATCCCCTGGTACGCGCTGGCGCATGGGCGGCAGGCTCCGACGCGCCGGAAAAACCGGAAGTGCGGATCGGCTTCATCCCGCTGACGGACTGCGCCTCGGTCGTGATGGCCGGCACGCTCGGCTTCGACAAAAAATACGGCATCAAGATCACCCCCACCAAGGAAGCCTCCTGGGCCGGCGTGCGCGACAAGCTCGTCAATGGCGAACTCGATGCGGCGCATGTGCTGTACGGGCTGATCTATGGCGTGCAGCTTGGCATTGGCGGCCCCAAGAAAGACATGGCGGTGCTGATGAACCTGAACCACAACGGCCAGGCCATCACGCTGTCATCCAAGCTGGCGGAGAAAGGCGTCAAGGACGGCGCCAGCCTGAAGGCGCTGATGATGAAGGAAAAGCGCGAGTACACCTTCGCCCAGACCTTCCCCACCGGCACCCACGCCATGTGGCTGTACTACTGGCTGGCCGCCAACGGCATCAACCCGATGCAGGACGCCAAGGCCATCACCGTGCCGCCGCCGCAGATGGTGGCCAACATGCGCGTGGGCAACATGGACGGCTTCTGCGTGGGCGAGCCGTGGGGCGCGCGCGCCATCGCCGACAAGATCGGCTTTACCGCAGAAACCACGCAGGCGATCTGGAAGGATCACCCGGAAAAGACCCTGGGCACCACGGCAGAGTTCGTGCAGAAGTATCCCAACACGGCACGCGCGATGGTGGCCGCCGTGCTCGACGCCTCGAAGTACATCGACGCATCGGCCTCCAACCGCCGCAAGACCGCCGAGACCATTGCCGCCAAGTCCTACGTCAACACCGACATGGACATCATCCTGGATCGCATGCTGGGCCGCTATAGCAACGGCCTGGGCAAAACCTGGGACGACCCGGACTCGATGAAGTTCTACCAGGACGGCGCCGCCAACTATCCCTTCCTCTCCGACGGCATGTGGTTCCTCACGCAGCAAAAGCGCTGGGGCCTGCTCAAGGACCACCCTGACTACCTGGAGGTGGCGAAGAAGGTCAATCGCATCGACATCTACAAACAGGCCGCTGCGGCCGCGCAGGTGCCGCTGCCCAAGAGCGACTTCCGTACCGCGAAGCTGATCGACGGCGTGGTGTGGGATGCCAGCAAGGACCCCAAGGCCTATGCCGACGGTTTCAAGATCAAGGCCTGAAGCGCACGCGCCCCGGCGTGATTCCGATTTTGATTGCCGCTTGAACGCCGGCGTGGCGACGCGCCGGCCACCGAAGGAGCCAGACGTGAATGCACTAGCCCAGCCTGCCCCGCATGCCGCCAACCAAGCCGCGCCTGCCGATGCCGGCACCAATGCCGAGGTTGCCGTGGTTGGCGACCAGCAAGCCCATGAACGCGCCGAGCGCCGCGCGCTCGCCGCGCAAGCCGAGGCCCGCCGCGCGGCGCGGCGCGACGCCATCACCGCCGTGGTGCTCAAGGTGATGCCGCCGGTAGCAGGCTTTGCGCTGTTCCTGTTGATGTGGCACGGCATCGCCACCATGATCCCCGCCATCCCCACCCCGGCCGCCACCTGGCATGCCGCCGTGCCGCTGTTCACCGACCCGTTCTACCGCAACGGCCCCAATGACCAGGGCATCGGCTGGAACGTGCTGGCATCGCTGGCACGCGTGGCGGCAGGCTTCGGGCTGGCCGCATTGATCGGCATCCCGGCCGGCTTCGCGCTGGGCCGCTTCGCCTTTCTCAACGCGATGATGGCGCCCATCATCAGCCTGCTGCGCCCGGTCTCGCCGCTGGCCTGGCTGCCCATTGGCCTGCTGCTGTTCAAGTCGGCAAACCCGGCGGCGATCTGGGCCATCTTCATCTGCTCGATCTGGCCGATGGTGATCAATACCGCGGTGGGCGTGACCCGTGTGCCGCAGGACTACCTGAATGTGGCGCGCGTGCTCGACCTTTCCGAATGGAAGGTATTCACCCGCGTGCTGCTGCCCGCCGTGCTGCCGTACATGCTCACCGGCGTGCGGCTGTCCATCGGTACCGCCTGGCTGGTGATCGTGGCCGCGGAAATGCTCACTGGCGGCACCGGCATCGGCTTCTGGCTGTGGGACGAGTGGAACAACCTGAAGGTGGAACATATCGTCATCGCGATCTTCATCATCGGCACGGTCGGGCTGCTGCTCGAATACGCGCTGCTCAGCCTGGCCAAGCGCTTCAGCTACGGCAACTAAGGCGCCAAGTCGCTAACCGCGCCCTGGCGCCCAAGGAGAAGCTCATGGAAAAGTTCGTCCGTATCGAGAATGTCGGGCAGACCTTCAAGACCAAGAAGGGGCCGTTCGTCGCCCTGCGCGATGTCAACCTGACCATCGCAAGCGGCGAGTTCATTACGCTGATCGGCCATTCGGGCTGTGGCAAGTCCACCTTGCTCAACCTGCTTGCCGGGCTGGACCGGCCCAGCGCCGGCGCGCTGATCTGCGCCGAGCGCGAGATCGCAGGCCCCGGCCCGGATCGGGCGGTGGTGTTCCAGAACCATTCGCTGCTGCCCTGGCTGACCTGTTTCGACAATGTCTATCTTGGCGTGGAGCGCGTGTTCGGCGCCAGCGAGAACAAGGCGCAGTTGAAGGCCCGCACGCACGGCACGCTGGCCCTGGTTGGCCTGACGCATGCCGAAGCCAAGTATCCGCAGGAGATCTCGGGCGGCATGAAGCAGCGCGTGGGCATCGCCCGGGCGCTGGCCATGGAGCCCAAGGTGCTACTGATGGACGAGCCCTTCGGCGCGCTGGATGCGCTCACCCGCGCGCACCTGCAGGACGAACTGATCAAGATCGTGGCGAAGACGCGCAGCACGGTGGTGATGGTGACCCACGACGTGGATGAAGCGGTGCTGCTGGCCGACCGCATCGTCATGATGACCAACGGCCCCGCGGCCACCATCGGCGAAGTGCTGAAGGTGGATCTGCCGCGGCCACGCGAACGCATGGCGCTGGCCGAGGACAAGGATTACCACGCATACCGCACGGCAGTGCTGGACTTCCTGTACCGCAAGCAGCGCAATCCCGCCCTGAAGGAAGCCGCCTGAGCGAGGGCCGTGACGGGCCGGCCACTGCCGTGGCGGGGGCGAGGCCGAGCCGGCATTGCGGCTGTCATGGGCACGGCCGGCCCGCTCCGCTATCATGGACTTCAAACCACATAGTCCGAACCCGCCATGACCACCACGCCTACGCCCCCCGCAGCCCCCGCCGCCCCTGCTTTCGCTGCCGCGAAGTACATCAAGGAAATCGGTCGGGGCGTCAACGGCGCCCGCGCGCTGCCGCGCGAAGATGCCCAGGCGCTGTTCGATGCGATGCTGGCAGGCCGCGTGGCCGATATCGAGCTGGGCGCGGTGCTGATGGCCTATCGCATCAAGGGCGAGGCCCCGCACGAGCTGGCCGGGATGCTCGATGCCGCGCACGCGCATTGCCTGCCGCTGGCCGGCCCGGCGGACCGCGTCGTGGTGTCAATCCCCAGCTATAACGGCGCGCGCAAGCAGCCCAACCTGGTGCCGCTGCTGGCGCTGCTGCTGGCGCGCGAGGGCATTCCGGTGCTGGTGCACGGCTCCCGCCAATTCAACGGGCGCGTCACCAGCATCTCGCTATTCGAGGCGCTGGGCATCGTGCCTTGCAGTTCCGTGGCGCAGGCCGAATCCCAGTTGCGCGGCAAGGATGCCCAGCCCGGCCCGCTGGCGGTGCTGCCGATCGACGTGCTGTCGCCAGCGCTGGCGCGGATGCTGGACAAGCGCATGCAGATCGGCTTGCGCAACTCCGCGCATACGGTGGTCAAGATGTTGCAGCCTGTGGGCGCGCACAGCCCGGCCGAGGCGCTGCGGCTGTATAGCTACACCCACCCCGAGTACCGCGAAACCCTGACCGATTATTTCTCGCGCGAGCCCGCCAATGTGCTGCTGGCGCGAGGCACCGAGGGCGAGGTGGTGGCGGACGCCCGGCGCAACAGCCGCATCGACTGGCTGCACGACGGACATCAGCGCACCTTGGTCGACCCGACATCGGGCTCCATCGTTGAAGTGCCGGAATTGCCGCCCGGCAGTGACGTGGACCAGACCGCGGCATGGATCCGCCTCGTGCTGGACGGCAAGGCGCCTGTGCCTGCCCCGATCGCCACGCAGATCGACGCCATCCGCGACTGCCTGCAGCAAGGCACGCGCGTGGCTTGGGCCAGCCCGGTCTGAGCGTGGCCCGCCAGGCAGGCGCCTTTAGCGCTTGCGCTGTGGCAGCGGAATGCGATCGCTCTCGCCCGGCACGCGCGGGAACTGGTCATCTTCCCAGCGCTGGGAGGCTGCTTCGATCGCTTCCTTGGTGCTGGCAACGAAATTCCAGAAAATAAAGCGATGGCCATCGGTCGGGTCGCCGCCGAGCAGCATCACGCGCGACGCCACCTGCGCCGTCAACGTCACCGGCTGGCCCGGCACCAGGACCGCCAGGTGCCGCTCGGGCAACACTTCGCCGTCCAGGGCAATGGTGCCGTCCACCGGGTAGATGCCGCGCTCGGCGTGCTCCGCCGGAATCTCCAGGCTGGCGCCCGCCTCGAGCTCAATGGCCACGTAGAGCGTGCGGCTGAACACCTTCACCGGCGCCTCGGCGCCAAACGCATCGCCCGCAATCACCGTCATGCGTACGCCAGGGCGCTCCAGCTTGGGCAGCGTCGCGGCCGGATGGTGATGAAAGGACGGCTCGACGTTCTCGTGCTCCTTGGGCAGCGCCACCCAGGTCTGGATACCATGCAGGCGCGGCCCGGCATCGCGGGCGGACTGGGGCGAGCGCTCAGAGTGCGCGATGCCGTTGCCAGCCGTCATCCAGTTCACGTCGCCCGGCCTGATGACCTGTTTGCTGCCCAGGCTGTCGTGGTGCAGGATCTCGCCCTCGAACAGGTAGGTGACCGTGGCCAGGCCGATGTGGGGATGCGGGCGCACATCGGCGCCTTCTCCGGGCGGCATGGCCACCGGGCCCATGTGGTCGAAGAAGATGAATGGGCCGACAGTCTGGGTTGCCGCGGCGGGCAGCAGACGGCTCACGGCAAAGTCGCCGAGGTCACGGGTGTGCGGCTTTAACAAGTGCTCTATAACAGACATGATGGTCCCCGGTTTGGTCGATGCTGGCGCTCAGCATCACTGAGACAAATGAAAAGAGTGTAGCTGCTAGAGAAACACAGCATCTCAACGGGCGACAGAACCGGCAGGGGCATCGGCCCTCTAATCATTGTCGGATCGTTCGCGTACCCGCGTGAGATAGTGGCCTCGTCACATCCTGCAAGATGCTGGACCAAAATACTATGTAGAAGAACCATTCGATTACCAGGAACTATCAACCCTATTGGCACTCCAACTTAGCAGTCCCCCGGCTTGAGTGCTAATATGTGTTGCAATGCAGTGCGAAACCCCGAAAAGGGCCGCACACGCGGGCAACCCACCCGCCGGATGCGAAAGGAGCTATCGAGTGAACGCAGTCCTATCTGCTGACCAAACCCAAATGACCAACCGTCTGCCTGCGGTGCCACAGGGCGCCGGGACGTTTGCGCTGACCTTTCCCGGAACGCTGGGAAATATCGACAGCTATATCCAGGCTGTCCACCGTATTCCCCTGCTTACCCCCGAGGAAGAGCAGCGGCTCGCGCGCGAGTTGCGCGAGCACGACTCCGTCGATGCGGCGCGCCGCATGGTGCTGTCGCACCTGCGCCTGGTGGTGTCCATCGCCCGCCAGTACCTCGGCTATGGCCTGCCCCACGCAGACCTGATTCAGGAAGGCAATATCGGCCTGATGAAGGCCGTGAAGCGCTTCGACCCGGATCAGGGCGTGCGGCTGGTGTCGTATGCGATGCACTGGATCAAGGCCGAGATCCACGAATACGTGCTGAAGAACTGGCGCATGGTCAAGGTGGCTACCACCAAGGCCCAGCGCAAGCTGTTCTTCAACCTGCGCAGCCACAAGCAGGGTGCCCATACCTTCACGCCGGAACAGATCGACGCGGTTGCGCGCGAGCTGAACGTCAAGCCGGAAGAAGTGATGGAGATGGAAACCCGCCTGTCGGGCGGCGACCTGGCGCTCGAAGGGCAGATCGACGATGGCGAAGAAGACTTCGCGCCCATCGCCTACCTGGCCGACAACCACAACGAGCCCACCCGCGTGATCGAGGCGCAGCGCCACGACCGCCTGCAAGTGCAAGGCCTGGAAGAAGCGCTGTCCAAGCTCGACGACCGTAGCCGCCGCATCATCGAGGCACGCTGGCTGCAGGTCAACGACGACGGCTCGGGCGGCTCGACGCTGCACGAACTGGCTGACGAATTCGGCGTCTCCGCCGAACGCATCCGCCAGATCGAAACCGCGGCGATGAAGAAGATGAAGGGTGCGCTGCAGGCCTTTGCCTAAGGCTTAAGCGCGCCAGAAGTAGAACAGGGCCGGTCTCGCGACCGGCCCTGTTTTATTTTGCCCGCCGGCTTCGCGCCGGCGGCTCGCCTCAGGACAGCAGTTGCTTGAGGTCATGCACGATCGGCTCCGGCCCCTGGCCGTGGCGGATAAACAAGCGCAGCTTGCCGCTCGGGTCGAACACATAGCTGCCCGCCGAGTGATCCATGGTGTAGTTGTTCGGGGACGTGCCCGGCACCTTGGCGTAGAACACCTTGAAGTCCTTCGCCACCTTCTGCAGCGCGGCATCGTCGGCCGGACGCATGCCCAGGAAGCGCGGATCGAAGGCCGGCACATACTGCGCCAGCAGCGCCTGCGTATCGCGCTCCGGATCCACCGTAACGAACAACACCTGCACCTTGTCGGCATCCGGCCCCAGTTGTTCCATCACCGCCTTGAGCTCGGCCATGGTGGTCGGGCACACGTCAGGGCAATGCGTATAGCCGAAGAACATCACTACCGCCTTGCCCTTGAAGTCGCCAATGGAGCGCACCTTGCCGTTGTGGTCGGTAAGGACGAAGTCCTTGCCGAACTCACTGCCGCCGGTGATATCGACGTTCTTGAAAGAAGCCTTCTGCTGGCCGCATGCCGCCAGCAGCAGCGCGCACAGGGCCAGCAGGCAAAACCGGCGGAAGGCCGCGAAGGTGGGGAGGGAGCCTGAAGGGAAGTGGTTTGGCATGCGAGTTCGGGTGGTGTTGGCGAGCCGGCGCCGCCCGGCAGGCGGCTGGACGCGACAAGGTCACATTAACAGATGACACGCAGTATCGCCGATCGAGGCTGCCACGCGCGCAGGCCGCGACAAGATGCCGCAAGCCTGCGGGGCCTGCAAGCACCGCTCAGGCCTGCGGCAGGAACTTGAAGTAGTGATCGACCAGCAGCGCGGCGAACAGCAGCGAGAGATACAGGATCGAGAAGCGGAAGGTGCGTTGCGCCAGCGCGTCCGAGTAGTTGCGATACATCTTCCACGAGTAGGCCAGGAACCCGCCCCCCAGGATCAGCGCGGCCGCCAGGTAGATATAGCCGCACATGCCGTACACGAACGGCAGCAGCGTGGCCGCGATCATGATCAGCGTGTACAGCAGGATATGCAGCAGCGTAAAGCGCTCGCCATGCGTCACCGGCAGCATCGGCAGGCCGGACTTGGCGTAGTCGGCGCGGCGATACAGGGCCAGGGCCCAGAAGTGCGGCGGTGTCCACGTGAAGATGATCAGCACCAGAAACCACGCTTCGGCCGGCAGGTCGCCCGCGACCGCCGCCCAGCCAAGCGCCGGCGGCATGGCGCCGGACAGGCCGCCGATGACAATGTTCTGCGGCGTGGCCGGCTTGAGCAGGATGGTGTACACCACGGCGTAGCCAACGAAGGTGGCCACGGTCAGCCACATGGTCAGGTCGTTGGTGTAGACGTGCAGCAGCCACATCCCTGCCGCGCCCAGCACCGCGGAGAACACCAGCGTCTGGATGGTGGTGATCTCGCCGGTGGCCGACGGGCGCCACGCGGTGCGGCGCATCAGCGCATCAACCTTCTGCTCCACCAGGCAGTTGATGGCGAAAGCGGCACCCGCCAACAGCCAGATGCCGGCGGCGCCGCCAATCAGCACCGGCCACGGCACCATGCCGGGCGTGGCGAGGAACATGCCGATGATGGCGCAGAAGACGGCAAGCTGCGTCACCCGAGGCTTGGTCAGGGCGGCGTACTGGCGCATCAGGTGGCGAACGCGTCCGAGGGGATGTGTGTGGGTAGCTGTAACCACTGGGGAGTTCTTGTCTTTCATGTGGCGCGCGCGGCGGCCGGCACGTCGGTAGCAATGTCAGCGGACCGGGCCGCGAACCCTATATTGTAGTTGAGGCGAACCAGGAGCAGCAGCAAGACCGCCGCGCCGCCGTTATGCGCCACCGCGGCGCCCAGCGGCCAGTCGAACACGATGTTCGACAGGCCGGTGGCCAGTTGCAGCGCCAGAAAGCCCAGCAACCAGCCCGCGCTGCGCGCAAGGCCGCCGTGGCGGCGTGCCTGCAGCCCGAACCAGGCCAGGAAAGCCAGCACAACGAAGGCAAAACCGCGATGCACCCAATGGATCGCCACCAGGGCCGAGTGCGGGATGTAGTCGCCGTCGGCGGTCATGCCGAGCTGGCGCCACAACGTAAAGCCGTGGTGGAAGTCCATGTCCGGCACGAGTTGGCCGTTGCACAGCGGAAAGTCGGTACACGCCAGCACAGCATAGTTAGTGCTCACCCAGCCGCCCAGGAAGATCTGCAGCACCAGGAAGGCCAGCGCGATGCGCGCCGGCCAGCGCAGCCCGGCCGCCTGCGGCGCCACCCGCAAGGGTGGATCGTTGCGCGAGCCCAGCCAGATCAACGCTGCCAGCAGGCTCATGCCAAGCATCAGGTGCGTGACCACGATGATGGGCTGCAGCTTGAGCGTAACCGTAAAGGCCCCGAACGCGCCCTGCACGCACACCAGCAGCAACACCCCGGTGGCGAACCAGGGCGACTGCTTGAGTTCGCGCCGCTTGACCCAGGCCAGCACCATCAGCGTGATGATCAGCACGCCGACCGCCATGGCGAAGTAGCGGTGGACCATCTCGATCCACGCCTTGGTAATGGTCACGGGTCCGCTGGGCAGGGCCGTCTCGGCGGCACGGATAGGCTCCTGCGCCGCGTGCGGGTTGGAGTGGCCATAGCAGCCCGGCCAGTCAGGACAGCCCAGGCCGGAGTCCGTCAGCCGCGTGAAGCTGCCGAACATGATCAGGTCCAGCGTCAGGAAGGCGGTGATCCAGACTAGCTTGCGGTACTTGTTGCGGTCCCCTTTGACCAGTACATAGCTCAAGGGGAACAGGGCGATCAGGACGCCGATGATGGCGAGTTGGAGCAGCATGCGCGCCTCACCCGATGTGAGAGTACTTGAGCAGCTTCTTCAGGTCGGAGCTCATCTTCTTGGGGTCCGGCTCCTTGGGGAAGCGCATCATCAGGTTGCCCAGCGGGTCGATCAGGAACAGGCTGTCCTCGATCCGGGCACCCGGTTCCGCCGGCAGCCATTTCTGCATGGCCTCGCGGTTGGCGCGCAGGAAGCGCACACCGGCATAGGGCTCGTTGTAGGCAGCCGACAGGCGGGAATCGATCGGGCCGTCGTCACTGATCAGCCACACGGGCACGATGCGCTCGCGGTCCTGGCCCTGCCCCGCGCGGATCTGGCGGATGGTGAACAGTTTCTTGGCGCAGGCTTCGTCGCACGCCGCGCCATCCGCCGTCACCAGCAGCCACTTGCCCTTGAAACTATCCAGCGGCACGGACTCGGCACGCTCGTTGCCGATCTGTAGCGCGGGCATGGGGCGCTGCGGCTCGATCAGCGTGCCGTAGTTGGTGGAACCGCCCGCGGGCTTGAACACGTAGTACGTCAGGTAGGAAGCGATGACGGGCGAAGCGCACACCAGCAGCAGCAGCAGCATCTGGATGCGGCCGCGACGGGTGCGGGCGTCGATGCGCGAGTCTTGCGGCGCGGCGCGGGCGGCCTGGGCCGAAGCGGGATCTGGCTGTTGCATAGTGTTTCGTCTGTCTGTCGTCTGTCTGTCGTTAGGGGTGGTTGCGCTCATCTGACCGCAACGCGCCGCTGTGGTTCGTGGGGGTAATACGGGTGCCACCCGCGAGAATGCTCAAGCCGTCATGCGGGCAGCGCGCCGCCAGCTCAACGCCACCAGCAGCACCAGGGTCAGCGCCGCCAGCCCGAACCACTGAAAGGCATAACCATAGTGGCGATCCGCGCCGATGTCCGCTGGCGCCCAGTCGCGCGCCAGCCCGTCGCCGTTGTCGTTGCGCTGTTCCAGCACAAAGGGCTGCAGGGGCACACCAAGCTCCGCGGCATAAGCGGCGAGATCGACATTCTGGCGGATCCTCTGGCCGGCCTCGGCATTCGCGCCCCGGCCCAGGCTGAAGACCCTGGGCACGGTCGCCAGCGCGGTGCCGTCCAGCTCCACCTCGCCTTGCGGCGTCGGGAACGGCGCAATATGGGTGCGATCCTGCGCATCGCGCGGCAGCCAGCCGCGCAGCACCAGCACGGCCGGCGCGGCCGCGTCTCCCCCGGCAACCCGCAGCGGCGTCAGCACCATGAATCCGGCACGGCTATCGGTGCCGTTGCCGTGGGGGCGATTGTCCAGCAAAACCGTATGCGCTGCATCGAAGCGCCCGCGCACGTGCACGCGACGCTCCGACAGCGCGCCATCCAGCAGGCTGCGCCCGATCTCCAGCGGCGGCTGGGCAGCCAGCGCTTCAAGGCGCGCGGCCCGCGCCACTTTTTCATGGGCCCGATTCAGCTGCCAGTTGCCCAAGGCACAGGTGACTGCGATCACCACCAGCGCGGCGATGGTGGGCAGCGGGCTCAGTGCGCGCCACGGCTTCACGTGCGGCCTCCCTGGCATTTCCCGAGGGCGTTGCCACGCGCGCCGATGCGATAATGGCACTCTATCCCTAGCAGAACCCGCGCTTGCGGGCCCTCCATGCGCATCGTCATCCTCATCGCGTTCTTCCTCATCATCGGTAGCCTGGCCTCCGCCCTGTTCTTCATGATGCGCGACCGCGGCAGGACGCCAAACATGATGCGCTCGCTGATGTTCCGGGTCGGCTTCTCGGTGGCCCTGTTCGTCTTCATCCTGTTCTCGCACTGGATGGGATGGATACAGAGCACGGGCATCCGCATGGCGCCCTGAAGCCGGCGCGGCCCGGCTGCTCCAGGTTCAAACCACAAAAAACAAGCGCCGCAGGCTGGCTACTTCCCCTGCGGCGCTTGTTTTTTGTTGTTCCGCGCGAAGGAGGAGAATCTCCCCCGCGGTGCCGCCGGCGTGGCCGGCGGGCACTGCAATCGGGTGTCTTACAGCCAGTACACCACGATGTAGAGGAACAGCCACACCACGTCGACGAAGTGCCAGTACCAGGCGGCGCCTTCGAATGCGAAGTGATGGTCGGGCGTCAACTGGCCCTTGAGCACGCGCACCAGCACCACCGTCAGCATGATCGCGCCGAGCGTCACGTGGAAACCGTGGAAGCCGGTCAGCAGGAAGAAGGTGGAACCGTAGATGCCCGAGGTCAGCTTGAGGTTCAGCTCCGAATACGCGTGATGGTATTCGTACACCTGGAAGCACATGAAGACCGCGCCCAGCAGGATGGTCAGCACCAGGCCCTGAATCAGCTGGCTGCGCTTGTTGGCCAGCAGCGCATGGTGCGCCCAGGTCAGCGTCACGCCGGACATCAGCAGCAAGGCGGTGTTGATCGTGGGGATCGGCCACGGGCCCATGGTCTGGAAGCTTTCCACGACACCGGCCGGTCCGAGGTTCGGCCATACGGCGGCGAAATCGGGCCACAGGATCTTGTTGTTCAGGTCGCCGAGCCACGGCATGGCAATGTTGCGGGCGTAGAACAGCGCGCCGAAGAACGCCGCGAAGAACATCACCTCGGAGAAGATGAACCAGCCCATCGACCAGCGGAAGGACAGGTCGATGTTCTTGCCGTACTTGCCCGTCTCGGATTCGTTGATCGCCTCGCCGAACCAGCTCTTGAGCACGAACAGGAACCACAGCAGGCCCAGGCCGCACAGGTAGGGCCCCCAGGTCTGCCCGTTTACCCAGCCAGCAGCACCCCCAGCCGTCAGCAGCAAGCCAAAGCTAGCCGTGATCGGATGGCGCGAGGGGCCCGGTACGAAGTAGTACGGAGCGTTTGCGCGGTTCGCACTCATTCTTTTTTCTCCAGCTCAGAGTCTCTGATTCAGTAATCGTTATCCGCACATCCAGCCCTGACGGGGCCGGCGGCATGCTTTTGCCCTGCTCTTTTTACTTACTCCTGCCCTGCCCCGTGCTTTGCGCTGCGTGGCCTCACCCTACCACCACACGCACGACCGTGATCAGCACCGCGATCAGGATGGCTACCCCGATCAGGCCGGCAATGATCACATGGACCGGGTTGAGCTGTGCCATGTCGCGCTCATGCTCGCTGCCCTTGCGCAGGCCGATAAACGACCAGAACACCGCGCGCAGCGTCTGCGCAAATGACAGCTTGCGCTTGACCGCGTCCTTCATCTCATCCACGGCTTTCCCCCTGCAACCTGCCTCGCCTGCAAACTCAAATGCCCTTGCCCGCGCCTGCTGGCTGCGCGTCGAGGGGACCTTGTGGCGCTTGCGCCACCGGCGTCCCGATCTCGAAGAAGGTATAGGACAGCGTAATGTTCTTCACGTCTTTCGGCAGGTCCGGATCGATCACGAACACAACCGGCATCTCGCGTGCTTCCTTCGCCTTCAGCGTCTGCTCCTTGAAGCAGAAGCACTCGATCTTCTTGAAATACTGCGTGGCTAGCTTGGGCAGGTAGCTCGGGATGGCCTGCGCCGAGATATCGCGTGCCTGGCCGTTCGCCACTTCGTAGACGATGGTGGTCATCTCGCCCGGGTGCACTTCCATGCTGCTCTTGACCGGACGGAAGGCAAAGGGCCCGCGCGCATTGGAGTCGAACTCGACCGTGATCGTACGGGTTTTGTCCACCTGCGTGTTCTTGACCTGGCCACCGTACAGGTCGCGCGTGGTCACCACGTTCAGGCCGGTGATCTCGCAGATCTTCTTGTACAGCGGCACCAGCGCGTAGCCAAACGAGAACATCAACGCCACCACCACCAACAGCCGCAGCATCATTCCGCGGTTGAACTTCTTGTCGGTGGCATTGCTTGACTGCTGGTTCGCGCTCATCTCAATACCCTGCAGCTTCAGCCGAGAAAGATCATCTTGGCGAAGAAACCCAAAAAGAAAACCATCACGATCGAGAAAAGGATCAGGCCGAGACGACGATTGGAGGCCTTGCGGTCTGCCTGCGATGGACTTTTGTTTGGATCCTGCATAACACCTTGCTTGCGTGGCGCGGAAGGACGGGCAGTGCCCATCCTTCCGTGCTTATTGCGGCTTGCCTGACTGCGGCTTACTTGACTTGCGGCGGCACTTCAAAGGTGTGGAACGGGGCCGGCGACGGCACGGTCCATTCCAGGCCCTCTGCGCCATCCCAAGGCTTGTCCCCGGCTGCCTTGCCGCCACGGTAGGACGGCAGCACCACGAAGAAGAAGAAATACACCTGCATCAGGCCGAAGCCCAGTGCGCCGATCGATGCAATCGCGTTGAAATCCGCGAACTGGGTCGGGTAATCGGCATAGCGACGCGGCATGCCGGCCAGGCCCAGGAAGTGCATCGGGAAGAAGGTGATGTTGAAGAAAATCATCGAGCCCCAGAAGTGGATCTGGCCGCGGGTTTCGTTGTACATGAAACCGCTCCACTTCGGACCCCAGTAGTAGAAGCCCGAGAACATCGCGAACAGCGAGCCCGCCACCAGCACGTAGTGGAAGTGGGCAACGATGAAGTAGGTATCCTGCAACTGGATGTCGATCGGGGCCACTGCCGGCATCAGGCCGGTGAAGCCACCGATGGTGAACACGAAGATGAAGCCGATCGCGAACAGCATCGGGGTCTCGAAGGTCATCGAGCCACGCCACATGGTGGCGATCCAGTTGAAGATCTTCACGGCCGTCGGCACCGCGATCAGCATGGTGGCGTACATGAAGAACAGCTGGCCGGTCACGGGCATGCCGGTCGTGAACATGTGGTGAGCCCACACGATGAACGACAGGATGGCGATCGAAGCGGTCGCGTACACCATCGAGCTATAGCCGAACAGGCGCTTGCGGGCGAAGGTCGGCACGACGTGCGAGACGATCCCGAACGCCGGCAAGATCATGATGTAGACCTCGGGGTGGCCGAAGAACCAGAAGATGTGCTGGTACATCACCGGGTCGCCGCCGCCGGCAGCCGAGAAGAAGCTCGTGCCGAAGTGACGGTCGGTCAGCACCATGGTGATGGCGCCAGCCAGCACCGGCATCACGGCGATCAGCAGGTAGGCGGTGATCAGCCAGGTCCAGCAGAACATCGGCATCTTCATCAGCGTCATGCCGGGTGCGCGCATATTGAGCACCGTGACGATGATGTTGATCGAGCCCATGATCGACGACGCGCCCATGATGTGCATGGCGAAAATCGCCATGTCCATGCCGGGGCCCATCTGCACCGACAGCGGCGCGTACAGGGTCCAGCCGGCGGCGGTGGCGCCGCCTGGTGCGAAGAACGACAGCACCAGCAGCAGCGCTGCCGGGGGCATCAGCCAGAAGCTGAAGTTGTTCATCCGCGCGAACGCCATGTCGGACGCGCCGATCTGCAGCGGGATCATCCAGTTGGCAAAGCCGACGAAGGCCGGCATGATCGCGCCGAACACCATGATCAGGCCGTGCATGGTGGTGAACTGGTTGAACAGTTCCGGGCGGAAGAACTGCAAGCCCGGCTCGAACAGTTCGAGACGGATCAGCAGTGCCAGCGCGCCGCCAGACAGCAGCATGGTGAACGAGAACAGCAGGTACAGCGTACCGATGTCCTTGTGGTTGGTGGCAAACAGCCAACGGCGCCAGCCATGCGGTTGATCGTGGTGATCGTCATGCGCGTGGTCGTGCGGGTGGGCGAGCGCGTCCGGGGTAGCAGTACTCATCGCGAAAACTCCTGAAATCCTGTTCAACCTGCGGCGCGGTCGCCCGCGGCGCTGGCCTGCTTGGCAGCGGGCTTGTCTTCCGTCTTGGGCGCGGCGTCGCCGCTCGCGCCAGGTGCGCCGCCGCCTTCGCGGAACTTGCCGGCACGCGCATTCACGAAATCGCTCGGTTGAATCACTTCACCCGTCTTGTTACCCCAGTTGTTGCGGGTGTAGGTCATGACGGCAGCGAGCTCGGTATCGGAGAGGTGCTTCCACACCGGCATGGCACCCTTGCCTTCCAGCAGGATATGCATCTGGCCGGCATCCGGGCCGTTGACGATCTTGGAGCCGTCGAGAGCCGGGAAGGCGCCGCCGCCCTTGCCGTTAGGCTGGTGGCAAACCGCGCAGTTGGCGGTGTAGACCTTCTCGCCACGGGCCTTGAGCTCGTCCAGGGTCCAGGTCTTGTTGGGATCGTCTGCCTTGGCGGCGAGCTCCTTCTTCTTGCCGTCGACCCACTTGGCGTAGTCGGCGTCGGAGACGACGCGCACGACGATCGGCATGAAGGCGTGTTCCTTGCCGCACAGCTCGGCGCACTGGCCACGGTACACGCCAATCTTCTCGGCCTTGAACCAGGTGTCGCGCACGAAGCCGGGGATGGCATCCTGCTTGACGCCGAAGGCCGGGATCATCCAGGCATGGATGACGTCATTGGCCGTCAGCACCATGCGGACCTTCTTGTTCACGGGCACCACCATCTCGTTGTCCACCTCCATCAGGTAGGTGTTCGACTTGGGGGCCTCGTTGTTGATCTGCTCGCGCGGGGTGGTCAGGGTGGACACGAAGGAAATCCCCTCGCCGTCGCCCTTCAGGTAGTCGTAGCCCCACTTCCACTGGTAGCCAGTGGCCTTGATGGTGATGTCGGCGTTGGTGGTGTCCTTCATCGCCACGACCGTCTTGGTGGCGGGCAGGGCCATGCCGATGACGATCAGGAAGGGGATGATGGTCCAGATCACCTCGACGGTGATGCTTTCGTGGAAGGAGGCCGACTTCGCGCCCTTGGACTTGCGGTGCGTGAACACGGAGTAGAACATCACCGCGAACACGCCGATGAAGATCACGGTGCACATGATCAGCATCATCCAGTTCAGCCAGTGAATCTGCTCGGCGATCTTGGTGACCGGCTCGGTCAGGTTGAGCTGTCGCACGGCGGGGCCACCTGGCATGTCTTCCACTGCCAGGGCTGCATGACCGGTGAGCAGGGACGCCCCCACCAGACACGCTGCGGATGCCTTCTTCCACATTTTCATTTGTTATCTACCCAATTTACAGATTCAAATCTGTGACTCGCCGGCCCCCGCTGCCTCTCAGAGGTAGCGCAAAGCCGATGCGAGCTCCTGCGCGAACTTTCGCCGCTTGTACGGGTCCAGAAAACACCCCACCCGCACAGCGCTCTTGCCCGAGCGCAGCAACACCAGCGCCCGTAATGATTCACCCGGTTCAACCCGCACCCATAGCGGGTTGAATTCATGCCGTGTCAGCTGCCCTGCACTGACCGAAACCACTACCAGCCTGCCGTCGACGAGGCTGACGCGCTCGTAGTCCGACGCATGCCGCCCGTGCACCAGCAGGGCGATGCCCAGCCCCAGCAGCTCCAGCCCGGCAAAGGGAAGCACGAGCCATGACCCTCGCCACGCGAAGAACAAAGCGATGGCGAGCGAAACGCTGACGATTGAGAGGTAAAACCAGCCAACCTGGCGCGGAGACAGCGAACAATTCCGCTTCATCAGCCAGTCTTTGTCCGGCGGGCCAAATCCGTCGGAACTGCCGCCGGATTTGTCTTGCGCCGTCTGGAGTGCGATACCCAAGTCTTGCATCGCCAACCTTGCATCGCCAACTACTCTGCGCTGGATGCACGCCTGGACGATTGCGCCTGGGACGCACCATTGAAGTGCGATTTTGGGCAAATTGTGCCAGGGAGACCACTGCGACAAACTGGCGCATTATAGGGCGCTTCGCCTACTCGGACAAGGCCGCTACTTGACCAAGGGGCTAGCGCGCGACAAGTTTTTGTGCATCAGTACGGTGCTCGCCATCGGCCGCTTGACTGCGCCGCCGATGCGTGCAGCAGCGCCGCGGACGTTACTTGCGCTGCCGCGCGCGCCCGATCTTGTCGAGCGGAACCACGGCGTGGCCGAGCTCATCGACAGCCTGCTTGCCGCGCGGCGCCAGCTTCCAGGCATGGCCATAGACGATCTCGAACGTAAGCGGGATCAGCCCCTCGGCATTGCGCTGGCGCTCCAGCGCGGCCAGCAGCGCTGCGTGCCAGCGGCGAGCGCGCAGCCCTCCCTGGCTCGCGCCAGCCGGCAGGCGCAGCCCGCCGAAGGCCTGCACTTCGCGCAGCAGGGTCCGCGGCGATTCATAGGTGATCGTCAGGGTCTCCATGTCCATCACGGGCGTGGACCAGCCGCTGTGCACAAGCATGTCCCCGATATCGTGCATGTCGACGAAGCGCAACGTGTGGGTGTCGCCGTCCACCTCGGCAAAGGCGGCGCGCAATTGCGCCAGCGTATCCGGCCCGAACAGCGAGAACAGGACCAGGCCTTCATCGCGGGTGACCCGGTGCCACTCCGGGAAGACCCGGTGCGGCTCGGGGTGCCAGTGCAGCGCCAGGTTGGACCACAACAGGTCGAAGCTGGCCGGGGCGAAGGGCAATGTGGCAAGATCGCCCTGCACCAGGTCGAAGGTCGGGCGCTTGCCAAGCAGGCGCCCCAGCCAACCGGACTGGCGCTGGGGATCGCGCTGGGCGGCCTCGCGCAGCATGGCGCCGGAAATATCCATCCCGGCGATCTGCGCATCGGGGTACTGGGCGCGCAGCGCGGCCAGGCCGCGCCCATGGCCGCAGCCGATATCGAGCGCGCGCGCCGGCGCAAGCCGGATCATCTGCATGCGCTCCCGCATGCGCTGGCCAATCTCGCCCAGCAGGAAGTCCAGCTGGCCGAATCCGGCGCTGCGCCGGTCGAAGGCGAGGCGGGTCAGCCGCGCGGGCGGCAAATAGGCATCGGGGGAGTCGGCGTCATGCAGGGACACGGTCAAACCAGGCAGCAAGAAACTAAGAATGAGGATGACGGCCGGCGTGATGCGGCCGTCGGGCATGCGGTGCGCGCGCCAGCGGGCGCCGCAACAGGATCGCAAGTATACGCGCCCACCGCCGGGCCTGCCGCCGACGGCCCCGACGTGCTCCATGCGACAGCTGTCCCTGTGCCGTGCCGCCTGGCGCGACCGGGCGAAGGCGCCCTGCGCCATCATGCGCGGCGCTTGCTGCGCACGCTCCTGCCGGCGGCTTGCGCACTTTGCGGCACCGTGCAGGACGAAACCGTCTGCGCAGGTTGCGCGCTGGAGTTGCTGACGCCGCTGCCGCGTTGCCGCTGCTGCGCCCGGCCGCTCGGGCACACCGCCGGGCCAGGCGCAGCCTCGCTCTGTGCCCAGTGCCGCTACGAGCCGCCGCCTTTTGACGACGCGCTGGTGCTGGGCGACTACGCCCGCCCGCAGGACGGCCTGGTGCTGGCCTTGAAGTTCGGCGGCGTGCTGCCGCTGGCGGACTGGCTTGGTGCCGAACTGGCGCGCCGCTGGCGGGCCGAGTCCGGAAGATCCGGCCTGGCGCTGCCCGATGTGCTGGCGCCGATCCCGCTGTCCGCGCAGCGCCTTGCCGAGCGTGGCTTCAACCAGTCCTGGGAAATCGCCCGGCCCCTGGCACGCCGGCTGGGTGTGCGCGCGGCGCCGACGCTGCTGGCGAGACTGCGCGATACCCCGGCCCAAGCCACGCTGGACCTGCCCGCGCGGCAGGCCAACCTGCAGGATGCCTTCGGCCTCGGGTCCGGCCATGACGTTGCGGGCAAGCATGTCGGCCTGGTCGACGATGTGATGACCAGCGGCGCCACCTTGGGCGAAGCGGCGCGGGTCCTGAAAGCCAACGGCGCGGCGCGCGTGACGCTGGTGGTCGCCTTGCGCACCCCGTAGCGCAGCCCACAGGCGCGGCGTGACAGCCGGCCCCCGGCAGGGTAAGCTGCCCAGCGTTTCACGGCTGCGGCGCCCCAGGCCCGCCCCTCCCCCCATGTTCAATGTCGTCCTGGTCGAACCCGAGATCCCGCCGAACACCGGCAATGTGATACGGCTGTGCGCCAATACCGGTGCGCGCCTGCACCTTGTCAAGCCACTCGGCTTTCCGCTGGAAGACGCGCGCATGCGCCGCGCCGGCCTGGACTATCACGAGTACGCCAGCATGCGCGTGCACGAGAACTGGGACGCGCTGATGGAAAGCGAGCGACCCGACCCGGCCCGCATGTTCGCGCTGACCACGCATGGCTCGACGCCGTTCGGCCAGGTCAGCTTCCAGCCCGGGGACTGGTTTGTGTTCGGCTCCGAAACGCGCGGCCTTGCGCCGCAGCGGCGCGAATGGTTTCCCACCGCGCAGCGCATCCGGCTGCCGATGCGGCCGGACAACCGCAGCCTCAATCTCTCCAATACCGTCGCGGTCGTGGTGTTCGAAGCCTGGCGCCAGAATGGCTTTGCCGGCGGCGCCTGAGGCCGCCGCCGGCGCACTTCCTTATTCCGGCTGCACGCCCGCAGCGCGGATCACCTTGTCCCAGCGCACCTTCTCGCTCGCCATGGTCTGGCGCAGCGATTGCGGCGCGGTGCCGGCCGGCACGAAATACTGGGCGCGCATCTTGGCGCGCACGTCCTCCCTGCCGATGATGGCCACCAGCTCGCGATAGAGCCGGTCGATCACCGGAGCGGGGGTGCCCGCCGGGGCCAGCACCGCTTGCCATGAGATCGCCTCGAAGCCGGGATAGCCGGATTCCGCCACGGTTGGCACCGCGGGCAGCAGGCTGGTGCGCCCGCTGGTGGTGACCGCGATGATGCGCAGCTTGCCGGCGCTCACCAGCGGCATGGCGATGGCCGGCACCATGAAGCCGGCCTGCACCTGGCCACCGACCATGGCGGTGGTGATCTGTGCAAACCCCGGATAAGGGATGTGCTGCAGGTCGATACCGGCGGCCGCCTTGAGCTGCTCCATGGCCAGGTGGGCAGCGCTGCCGTTGCCTACCGACCCGTAGTTCAGCACCCCCGGCCGGGAACGGGCCAGGGCCACGAACTCCCGCACGTCATGCACCGGCAGGCGGGCATCCACCACCAGCACATTGGGCGAAGTCGCCACCAGCGACACAGGGGCGAGCTGGCGCACCGGGTCGTAGCCGAGATGGCGCGACAAGGTGGGCGCGGTGACCAGCGGCCCATTGATGGTGAGCAGCAAGGTATAGCCGTCCGGGGCGGCCCTGGCCACCATGCCGGTGCCGATATTGCCGCCGGCGCCCGGACGGTTCTCCACCACGACCGCTTGTCCGAGCGCTGCGGCCAGCTTCTCGGTCAGCAGGCGCGCGATCAGGTCGGGAGAGGACCCGGCCGGGAACGGCACCACCATGCGGATCGGCTTTACCGGCCAGGGCTGGGCTGATGCGGGCGCAGCCAGCGCGGTGCCAGCCACCCCGGGCACGGCGAAAGCGGCAAGGGCTTTCAGGACGCGGCGACGATCTTCCATCGCGCGTTCACTCATCGCGCGCATCGCGCTGGAGCAGCCGCGCCACCGCATCGGCGGCGGGCAGCCCCTCGAAGAGCACGGCACATACCGCGCGCGTGATCGGCATGTCGACGCCCTTGGCCGCGGCCAGCGCCGCCACGGCCTGCGCGCAGCGCACGCCTTCGGCAACGTGGCCAAGCTCGGCCAGAATCTGCGCCAGCGTCTTGCCCTGCGCCAGTTGCTGGCCGACCTTGCGATTGCGCGAGAGGTCGCCCGTGGCGGTCAGGATCAGGTCGCCCATACCGGCCAGGCCCATGAAGGTTTCGACGCGCCCTCCCAATGCCATGCCGAGCCGGGTCATCTCGGCCAAGCCGCGCGTCACCAGTGCGGCGCGCGCGTTCAGTCCAAGGCCCAGGCCGTCGCTGGCGCCGGTGGCAATCGCCAGCACGTTCTTGACTGCGCCTCCCACCTCGGCGCCGACCAGGTCATCGCTGCCGTAGATGCGCATGGCATGGTGATGGAAAGCCTGCTGAGCCAGTTCGGACAGCGCCGGCGAAGTGCCCGCCACGGTCAGCGCGCAGGGCAGGCCCAGCGCCACTTCACGGGCAAAGCTGGGGCCGGTCAGAACGCCGTAGCTGGTGTCGGCGAGACGACCGGCGGCGGTGAGCTCTTCCCGCACCATCTGGTGCGGCAACGCATTGGTGCCGGCTTCGAAGCCCTTGCACAGCCAGAGCATGCGCAAGCCCCCGGCCTGGCTCGCGGCCAGCCTGCGCGTCATTTCACGCAGGCCCGAGACCGGCGTGGCTACGATCACCAGGCCATCGGGTTCGACATCGGCATGCGCCGCGGCCCGCTCGAAATCGGGTTCCACCACGAGCCGCCCGGACAGCGGCACGCCGGGCAGGTAGGTGGCATTGACGCGATCGGTGCCAATAGCAGCCAGCTGGGCGGCATCACGCCCCCACAACACCACATCGTGGGCCGCGGCGGCGTGGCTGGCGAGCGCGGTGCCCCAGGCACCTGCACCGAAGACAGTGATTTTCATGGCGGTTTGCCTCGCTTGTTCGGCCTCGAAGCCTTAAGCCTTGCGCGCCACGAATGACGCGAACCGGAAAGACAAAACGGGGCCGAAGCCCCGTCTTTGCGACATCCTGCAGCAGGATCAGTGACGAGCCTGGCTGCCGTCGGGCATCACGATGCCGCTGTTGCCACCTTGCGCGGTTTCCGCTTCTTCCATCGCGGCCTGCAGGCGCTGTTCGTACAGGGCCTGGAAGTTGATTTCCGACAGATGAATGGCCTGGAATCCGGCGCGGGTGATCACGTCGGCGATATTGCTACGCAGGTACGGGTAGAGAATGGTCGGGCAGGCAATGCCCAGCAGCGGGTCGAGCTGCTCCACCGGCACGTTGCGGATATCGAAGATGCCGGCCTGGTGGGCTTCCACCAGGAAGGCAACCTTGTCCTGCACCTTGGTGGTCACGGTACCGGTCACCACGACCTCGAAGATGCCTTCCTGGAGCTGCGAGGCACCCACGTTCACCTGCACTTCCACGGCCGGCGCTTCGGTCTCGAGGAAGATGCCGGGCGAATTCGGCTGCTCGAGCGACATGTCCTTCAGGTACACGCGCTGGATGTTGAAGAACGGCTGGTCTTCCTGCTGATTGTTCTGCTGGTCGCTCATGAAAGGCTTCCGGAAAAAATGGGCGTTGGGGGCCAGGCGTGCGGGACATTGGCACCCTGGGCGGGATTGGCCCAGGGTCACGGCCCGGGTCGGCACCCGGTTGGAAAACGTATATGGTACATGACGCGGGTGGCGAATTCACCCGCGGCGAGACAGGCGGCGCGTCAGGCTGCCAGCAGCGGCACCAGGCCACCCTGGCGATCGAGCGCCGAGAGGTCGTCGAAGCCGCCGACATGGGTCTCGTCGATATAGATCTGCGGCACGGTGCGGCGACCGGTGCGGCTCATCATTTCCTCGCGCTTGCCGGGCTCGCGGTCGATCAGGATCTTCTCGATCGCCTCCACGCCCTTGGCCTTCAGAAGGCGCTCGGCCATCTGGCAATACGGACAAACTACCGTGCTGTACATTACAACGCGGGCCATGCGCATCTCCTTGAAAAACGGAATCCGGAGGTTGGTCGGGTGCTCGCATGCCGGGACAGCGGCGGCAACGGAGGACGTGCCCCCGGCGCCGCTTGCCTGCGCCGCTTACTTGACGACGGGCAGACCGGCTTGCTGCCAGGCGGCAAGGCCGCCTTCGAGCGAATAGATCTCACTGTAACCGGCTTCCTTCAGGGCTGCTTGACCCTTGCCCGAACGCTGGCCGGTCTGGCACACGACGATGATGGGGACGGACTTGTCCTTTGCAAGGCTGGCGGCACGGCCTGCCAGGTCGGAAAGTGGCGCACTCTTGGCTTGCGGCAGGTGGCCCTTGGCGTATTCGGTGGCTTCCCGGATATCCACGACCACGGCATTGCGCTTGTTGATCAGCTGGGTAGCGGCGGCCGGGTTGACGGTCTTGCCGGAGGTTCCGCGCGAGATGGCGGGCCACGCCAGCAGGCCGCCCGACACGACGGCGAGGGCGATCAAGGCAAGGTTGTTGTAGTCGGCGAAGAAATTCACGTTGGCATTCCGGTGGGTTGAGTCGGCGGCATTATAAAATAGACGGTTTGGCGCCCGCGACCCGCTATTGTCTCCTAGTTGACACATGTGCGGCGGTATGTGGCAGGGCGCACACAGGTTTCTCACGCTTTGGAAGCAGCATGTACAAACTCGTTCTCATCCGCCACGGCGAATCCACGTGGAATCTCGAAAACCGCTTCACCGGCTGGGTCGATGTCGACCTCACCGACACCGGCGTGGCCCAGGCCAAGCTGGGCGGCAAGCTGCTGCGCGAGGCAGGGCTGGCCTTCGATGTAGCCTACACCTCGGTGTTGAAGCGTGCCATCCGCACGCTGTGGCACGTGCAGGACGAAATGGACCTGATGTGGATTCCGGTGCGGAACGAATGGCGCCTGAACGAACGCCACTATGGTTCGCTGTCCGGCCTGAACAAGGCCGAGACCGCCGCCAAGTTCGGCAACGAGCAGGTGCTGGTATGGCGCCGCAGCTACGACACCCCGCCGCCGGCACTCGAAGCGGACGATCCGCGTGCGGCTTACGACGATCCGCGCTACGCTCAAGTGCCGCGCGAGCAGATTCCGCTGACCGAATGCCTGAAGGACACAGTCGAGCGCGTGCTGCCGCTATGGAACGAATCCATCGCCCCCGACATCAAAGCGGGGAAGCGCGTGGTAATTGCCGCCCATGGCAACAGCATCCGCGCGCTGGTGAAATACCTGGACCAGATCTCGGATGACGACATCGTTGGCATCAACATCCCCAATGGCACCCCGCTCGTGTACGAGCTGGACGCCGACCTGCGCCCGCTGCGTCATTACTACCTGGGCGACCAGGAAGCGATCGCAGCCTCCCTGGCCGCCGTGGCGAACCAAGGCAAGGCAAACTGAGGCCCAGGCCGGGCGCGCGCCGCGAGGCTCGCCCGGCCCCCTCAGGCAGTGGACCGGGCCTTTTTTGCTGCTCCCTCTTATACTGTCGGACAAATCCGGCCGGTGCGATGCGCCAGGCCGGCTCCGACACAGCACAATCCTCACACGTTCAGGCAGCCCTCATGCGTAAGACGCTCAAGAACATCAGTCTTGTTACTGCCGGACTCGTTGCCGGCGTGCTCGCCACGCTGCAACTATCGGCCACGGCGCAGAATTCGCCGGGACCGCTGCCGCTGGAGCAGTTGCGCTTGATGGCCGACATCTTCGGCCAGATCAAGCGCGAATATGTTGAGCCGGTGGATGACAAGAAGCTGCTGACAGAAGCCATCAAAGGCATGGTCGCCAGCCTGGATCCGCATTCGGCCTATCTGGACGAGAAGGACTTCAAGGAACTGCAGGAAGGCACGCGCGGACGCTTCGCCGGCCTGGGGATCGAAATCTCGCAGGAAGAAGGGCTGGTCAAGGTGATCAACCCGATCGAAGACACCCCCGCCTTCCGCGCCGGCATCCAGCCCGGCGACCTGATCACCCGCATCGACGACAAACCCGTGCGCGGCCTGCCACTGGAGCAGGCAGTCAAGCGCATGCGCGGCGAGCCGGGCACCAAGGTCACGCTGACCATCTATCGCAAGAGCGACGAACGCACCTTCCCGGTGTCGATCACGCGTGCTGAGATCCGCGTGCAGTCGGTCAAGGCCAAGCTGATCGACAATGACCGCCTCGCCTGGGTCCGCCTGACCAGCTTCCAGGAACGCACGGTGGCCGACCTGGGCAAGAAACTGGACGAACTGGCCCAGAAGAACCCCAACCTGAAGGGCGTGATCCTGGACCTGCGCAACAACGGCGGCGGCGTGCTGCAAGGCGCGGTCGGCGTGGCGGCGGCATTTCTGCCCGACGACGTGACCGTGGTCTCGACCAATGGCCAGGTGCCAGATGCCAAGCGCGTCTACAAGACCACGTTCAACAACTACCGGCTGTCCTCGCTCGAGGACGATCCGCTCAAGGACCTGCCGGCGCTGTATAAAAAGATCCCGATGGTGGTGTTGACCAACGCCTACTCGGCGTCGGCCTCCGAAATCGTCGCCGGCGCGCTGCAGGACCACAAGCGCGCGCTGATCATGGGCAAGACCACGTTCGGCAAGGGCTCCGTGCAGACCGTGCGCCCGCTCACCAACGACACCGGCATCAAGCTGACCATCGCGTACTACTACACGCCCACGGGCAAGTCGATCCAGGCCAAGGGCATCCGCCCTGACATCCCGGTCGACCAGAACCCGGAAGGCGATCCTGACGACGCGCTGATCACCCGCGAGATCGACACCGAGCGCCACCTGCACAACAAGCAGGAATCGGAAGAGCCCGAGATGAACGAGCGCGAGCAGCGCCGCGTCGAGGAACTGCGCCGTCTTGAGGAAGAAAACGCCAAGAAGACGCCGGAAGAGCGCGACAAGGAACGCAAGAAGAAGCCGATCGAGTTCGGCTCGGCCGAGGACTTCATGCTGCAGCAAGCCATCGCTCAGCTCGAAGGCCAGCCGGTCAAGCGCTCCAAGTCCAAGCTCGAAGCCGTGGCCACGTCGGACAAGCCGTCCAAGTCAGCGGCAACCAAGACGGCTACCCCGGCCAAGCCGGCCACCAAGGCACCGGCCGGGGCGCAGCCGGCCAGCGCCCCGATCGGAACGCCGCTGGGCACGCCGACCGGCAAGGCTCCCTGAAATCCTGATGAATAACAGCGGCCCTGCGGGGCCGCTTTTGCATTGCACGCCATGAACGACGATCAACTGCTGCGCTATTCGCGGCATATCCTGCTCGACGAACTCGGCATCGAGGGCCAGAGCCGGTTACTCGCCAGCCACGCGCTGGTGATTGGCGCGGGCGGCCTGGGCGCCGCCGCCCTGCCCTACCTGGCCTCGGCCGGCGTGGGCACCATCACCGTGGTCGATGACGACGTGGTCGACCTGACCAACCTGCAGCGCCAGGTGATCCATACCACCGCCAATGTCGGACGCCCCAAGGTGGAATCGGCGCGGGAAGGCATGCTGCGCATCAACCCGGGCATCGACGTGCGCCTGGTACAGGCGCGCGTGGGCGCCGCAGAGTTAGCGCGCCTGGTGGCCGATGCCGACGTGGTGCTCGATTGCTGCGACAACTTCGACACGCGCCAGGCCGTCAACCGCGCCTGCGTGCAGCACAGCGTGCCCCTGGTGTCCGGCGCGGCCCTGCGCTTCGACGGGCAGATCAGCGTGTTCGACCACCGCCAACAGGGCGCGCCCTGCTACGCCTGCCTCTTCCCGCCCTCGCAGCCGGCGCAGGAAGTGGCTTGCGCCACCATGGGCGTGTTCGCGCCGCTGGTGGGAATGGTGGGCACGGTGCAGGCGGCCGAGGCCCTCAAGCTGCTGATGGGCGTCGGCACCACCCTGGCCGGCCGCCTGTTGATGGTCGATGCGCTTGGCATGGAATGGACCACGATGCGCCTCGCGCGCGTGGCCGATTGCGAAGTCTGCGGCGGCGCGCACGCGCAAGCCGCCCCCTAGGCGGCCTGCGCGCGTTCAGGCGCGTGTGCGCTCACGCAGGAAAGCCAGCACTGCGGCGCGCTCGCCGCGGAATACGATCCTGGCCTCGCGCTGCGCGCGCTGGTAGGCGTACATCGGATCGTAGTATTGCTGCAGCAGCAAGGTGATCCAGCCCAGATGCAGGTCGGTCTCGCCCGTTTCCTCCTGGCGCGCCAGCGCTTGGTCCAGCAAGTTCGAGAGCCGCTCGTAGCGCGTGCCGCCCAGCCGCTTGGCAATGGCCCCCATGGCATCGCGCAGGCGCGCCGCGTAAGCGGCGAAACCCGCCTGCTCCCCCAGTGCCGCCATGAATTCCGCCGACAAGCCGAGCACGTAGTCTTCCAGCACGCGGCGCACGCGCGCCTCGAAGGATTCCTCCAGCCAGACCAGCGGCGCCGCCTGAATCGCCTGGTAGAAGGTCTGCGGCAGGTTGCGCGCGCCGATGAAGCGCCCCTCGTCCTCGACCACCAGCGCCGGCAGCCCAGCCGCGCGATGGCGCAGCAGCGAAATCGCCAGGCCGTTCTCGAAATCGATCTGCGTGGGCTGCGCCACCGTGCGCCGGCCAAAGCTGGACCCGCGGTGGCGAGCCTGGCCCTCCAGGTCGATGGCGGCGTCCCGGCTGCCGCTCGGGCCTGTGACCAGGTCGGCGATCAGCTCGGTCTTGCCGCTCCCGGTCATGCCGCCCAGCACCAGCAGGCTGCATGCGGCGGCGGCCGCATCCAGGGTCTCGATCAGGAAGCTGCGCATCGCCTTGTAGCCGCCCGTCACACGCGGATAAGCGATGCCGGCATCCTCGCGCAGCCATTGCTGCACGATCTGCGAGCGCAGGCCGCCGCGGAAGCAATACAGGTAGCCGTCGGGATGCGCCCGCGCAAAGGCCGCCCAGCCCGCGGTTCGCGCCGCGCGGATTTCGCCGGTCACCAACTGGTGGCCCAGCGCGAGCGCCGCCTGCGGCCCTTGCTCCTCATAGCACAAGCCAACCTGGTGCCGCTCGGCATCGTCCATCAGCGGCAGGTTGACTGCACCCGGAAACGCGCCGCGCGCGAACTCCACCGGCGCGCGCGCATCGAGCAGCGGCGCGCCAGACACAAAGAGCTGGCGAAAGTCGGCCGTATCCTCGCGCATCAGATCACCTCGACGGCGTACCGGCCCTGCTCGACAAACTCGCCGACCGGCGCCAGTGCCAGGCCAAACTCCGCGCAGGCGGCATGGAAACCGGCCTCGCCGGCGGGCTCGACTGCCACCAGCAAGCCGCCGCTGGTCTGTGGATCGCACAGCAAGGCGCGCCGCACCTCGCTCAACGCACCGCCCTGGTTGTCAATCCCGGCGCCGATCCGCGCGCCGTAGCTATCGAAGTTGCGCTGGGTGCCGCCGGGCACGCAACCGGCCTCGACGTAGCGCAGCACTTGCGGCAGCAACGGCACGGCGGCGTGGTCAAGACGCGCTGTGAGACGGCTGCCGTCTGCCATTTCGACAAGGTGCCCAAGCAGGCCAAAGCCAGTGACATCCGTCATGGCTCGCACGCCGGCCAGCTTGCCGAAGCGGCTGCCGGGACGATTGAGCACGCACATCCAGTCGCGCGCCAGGTGGATATCCTCGGTGCGCAGCTTGCCCTGCTTCTCGGCGGTGGTCAGCACGCCGATGCCCAGCGGCTTGGTCAGGTACAGACGGCAGCCGGCGGTCGCGGTGTCATTGCGTTTCAGGTGCGCGCGGTCGACCACGCCAGTCACTGCAAGCCCGAAGATGGGCTCCGGCGCATCGATGGAATGCCCGCCGGCAAGCGGGATGCCCGCTTCCTCGCAGGCACGGCGCCCACCCGCCACCACTTCGCGCGCCACCTCGGGCGGCAGCAGCTTGACCGGCCAGCCGAGGATGGCGATGGCCAGCAGCGGATCGCCGCCCATCGCATAGATGTCGCTGATGGCGTTGGTGGCTGCGATGCGTCCGAAGTCGAACGGGTCATCCACGATGGGCATGAAGAAATCGGTGGTGGAGACCACGCCGCGGCCCTCCTCCAGCCCATCCAGCGCATAAACCGCCGCATCGTCGCGCGAGGCATTGCCGACCCACAGGCGCGGATCAAGATGCTGGTTGCCGCTGCCGGCAAGGATCACGTCAAGCACCTGCGGCGAAATCTTGCATCCGCAGCCGGCACCATGGCTGTACTGCGTCAGGCGGATCGGGTCTGCCATGATGCTGGCTCCTGTCGTTTGGTTTGGTGTGGTGTGTTGCGTTGTGCGATGCCGATTCGGCTCCCTTCTCCGCAGCATTCTCCGCAGCATAGGCGGATCGCGCTCAAGCTGGCGCGAGCACCGACCCTGGCAAGGGCGGCGAGGCTGGGGGGAAGAATGGGAATCTGAATGATAAGGGTTACCGCCTGGATACGGGCGGAACCGGCAGCACCGAGTGGCGCCGCGCGGTTGCGGCCACTGGGTTCTTGCGAACTCGCGGCCGGCTGCTGGGCGGCTTATTGCTCGCCCGGCTCCATCTGCGATTGCAGATAGTTCGGCAGGCCAACCTTGTCGATCAGGTCGAGCTGCGTCTCGAGGAATTCGATGTGCTCTTCGGTATCGGTCAGGATCTCGACCAGGATCTCGCGGCTGACGTAGTCGCCCACCGATTCGCAATACGTAATGCCTTCCTTGACGGTGGCATGCGCGCCTTGCTCCAGCTTCAGGTCGCACTTGAGCATTTCCGGGGTGTCTTCGCCCAGCAGCAACTTGTTGAGGTCCTGCAGATTGGGCAGACCGTCAAGCATCAGGATGCGGTCAATCAGGCGATCGGCATGCTTCATCTCGCCAATGGATTCCTTGTACTCGATATCGCCGAGCTTCTTCAGGCCCCAGTGGCGGTACATGCGAGCGTGCAGGAAGTATTGGTTGATCGCGGTCAGCTCGTTCTTCAGCTGCGCGTTCAGATGCTGGATGACCTTCTTGTCACCTTTCATTGGAGGCTCCTTGTTGCAACGGACCCCCGCAAAAACGCGAAGCGGCGCAAGACGCGCCGCAGGCAGTCAAAACAAGCGAACACGCGCCGCAACCTGATAGTTACGGGCGAATTTAAGCAACCAGCTCAGTGCGCTGGTCGTTCGCGACTGCCGGGTCCCGAGTGTCCATTATGGCACGTGGGCCCGACGACGAACAGGAAGAAATGGGCACGACCTGGATGGTGGAGACCTTGACGCTGCGCACCGCCGCGACGCCTTCGCACAGCACCTGTTGGGCGCATTCGCGGCAGCGGCCACAGCAGGTGCCAACACCCAGCGTTTCAGCCAGCTCGTCGAGCGTGGACACGCCTAGATGCACAGCACCATGAATTTCTCGGTCGGTAACCTGATTGCAGATGCAAACGTACACAAATCCCTCCTTGGGAGAGGGGTGACACCGGCATGTCACCCGCGATGTACGTCAGAATATCAGAGATCGAAAATGATAACAATTCCCATTAAGCCACAAAGGGCACATGCCAAGGACGCGGCACTTAGCCCGGGGATTGCAGAGACAGGGAACGTCACAACCGAGAGAAAAGTGCCCCAAAAACCATCTGCGTGGCGTTGGATTTTCGTAAAAACCTTAAGGGAATCAGGGTTGTCAGAGCAGTTTCAACGCGCAAGCCAGCTCCTCCGGCTCGTAAGCGCTCAGCACCTGCTCCACCAGCCGCTCCAGCCGCTCGCAATCGGCATGCAGGACTTCCTGCTTGACCCGCAGCAATTGCGAGGGATGCATCGAGAACTCGCGCAGCCCCATGCCCAGCAGGAGGCGCGTCATGGCGGGGTCCCCAGCCATCTCGCCGCACACCGCGACCGGCACGCCAGCGCGGTTGGCCTCGCGGATGGTGCGGGCGATCAGCTGCAGCACCGCCGGGTGCAGCGGGTCGTAGAGATGCGCCACGGCATTGTCGGCACGGTCGATGGCCAGCGTGTACTGGATCAGGTCGTTGGTGCCAATGGAGAGAAAATCCATGCGCCGCAGGAACAGCGGCAGCATCAACACGGCGGCCGGGATCTCGATCATCGCCCCGACCTTGATGTTGGGGTCGAACGCCTGGCCGCGCGCGTCGAGCTGGCGTTTGGCCTGCGCGATCAGGTCCAGGGTCTGGTCGATCTCGCGGGCATGCGCGAGCATCGGGATCAGGAGCCGTACCGGCCCAAAGGCCGAGGCACGCAGCAGCGCGCGCAACTGGGTCAGGAACATGGCCGGCTCGGACAGCGACCAGCGGATCGCCCGCAAGCCCAGCGCCGGATTGAGGGCCGTCTCGAAATCGTCGCCGCGGCCATCCCGGCCGTCACGGCCATCCAGTGGCTTGTCGGCGCCGATGTCGATGGTGCGGATCGTGACGGGCAGCCCGTGCATCGCGTCCACGGCGCCGCGGTAGGCCTCGAATTGCTCTTCCTCGTCGGGCAGTTCGCCGCGCCGGTTCATGAACAGGAATTCGGAGCGGAACAGGCCCACGCCAACCGCACCCGCGGTCAGCGCCGCGGTGGCATCTTCCGCCATCTCGATGTTGGCCAGCAGGTCGATCTCCAGCCCGTCCAGCGTCACGGCAGGCGTATGGCGCAGGCGCTGCAGGCGCTTCTTTTCCAGCGCGCGCTCGCTTTGCCGGTGGCGGTACTCCTCGAGGATGATCGCGGACGGATCCACGATGACCAGGCCCGCATCGCCGTCGATGATGACCCAATCGTCCTGGCGGATCAGCTCACTGGCACTCTGCACGCCTACGGCGGCCGGGATGTCGAGGCTGCGCGCCACGATGGCGGTATGGGAGGTGCGTCCGCCAAGGTCGGTCACAAAGCCGTGGAACACGGTGTGGCGGAACTGCAGCATGTCGGCCGGCGAGATGTCGTGGGCGACCACGATCACGCCTGGCGCGGGCTCGCCGTCAGGAGCCAGGGAGGAAGGTGGCACCGGGGCCGGAGCCAGCACGGCCGCGCCGGCCAGCACCTTGAGGATGCGCTCGACCACCTGGCGGATGTCCGCCTTGCGTTCGCGCAGGTATTCGTCCTCGATTTCGTCGAACTGGCGCATCAGCTCTTCGAGCCGCGTGGTCAGCGCCCATTCGGCGTTGTAGCGCCGGTTGCGGATCAGCGCTTCGGGCTCGCGCGCCAGCGCCTCGTCATCGAGGATCATGGCATGCACGTCGAGGAAGGCGCCCAGTTCTTCCGGCGCCTCGCGCGGCAGATCCCGCTTGAGCGTGACCAGCTCGGCCCGCACCGCCGCGCGCGCCGAACGCAGGCGCTCGACCTCGGCATCAAGCCGGTCTTCGTCGACCAGGTAATGGGAGACATCAAGCGCGGCAGGCGCCAGCAAATGCGCGCGCCCGATGGCGACGCCGCGCGAAACCGGGATGCCGTGCAGGGCAAATGGCATGTACCGCTCCGTCAGGAACGTTAAAAAATCTGGCCAGGGCCAGCCACCTTGGAAACGGCTTCAGGATGCGGCAAGGCGGCCCCGGCCAGGCCCGCTGCGGCGCTCGGTGCCGCCGCCTTTATCCCATACCGGCCTCCTACTCCCCTTCGCCGAAGCGATTGGCGATGAGCGCCAGCAACGCGTCCATGGCCTCTTGCTCATCGGGCCCGTCGGTCTCGATGGTCACGGTGGAGCCGATGCCGGCGGCCAGCATCATCACACCCATGATGCTTTTGGCGTCAACCTGCCGACCATTGCGCGACATCTTGACCTGACTGACGAAGTTGCCCGCCAGTTGCGTCAACTTGGCGGAAGCACGGGCATGCAGCCCAAGCTTATTGATTATGTTGGTGTCCCTCTGCAGCATATTTGTCGGGATGATTTGCGATTTGGTTCTGGACGGTGGTGGAGCCCACCTGCAGCACACCCTGCGAGCCCCCCGCCAGCGCCTTGAGGGCGAGCTGATCGAGTTTCTCGGCACGGTAGCAGATGGCACGCACCAGCATGGGAAGGTTGACGCCGGCAAGCACCTTGACGCGGCCCGGCTCGGCGAGGCGCGCGGCAATGTTGGCCGGCGTGGCGCCAAAGATATCGGTCAACACCAGCGCGCCGTTGTCTTCGCAGACTTCGGCCAGGCGGCGCCGGGCCTCGGCCAGCACGGCGGCGGGCTCCGCGTCCGGCATGACGTCGATCGCCTCGAGCCGTTGGGGCTGGCCGCAATAGACGTGGGCGGCGCACTCGCGCAATGCCGAAGCCAGCGGGGCGTGCGCGATGATCAGGATGCCTGCCATGGTGGTGAATCCGTTGGATTGACGCGATTGTAGCAGGCAGCCCGCCCGTGATTCAGCGCGAACGAGCCTGTACCGCGTGCTCGAGGGCGTCGATGAACATGGCAGCCACCTGGAACCCGGTCTGCTGCGTGATTTCCTGGAAGCACGTCGGGCTGGTCACATTGACCTCGGTCAGGTAGTCGCCGATCACGTCCAGCCCGACCAGCAGCAGGCCTTGTTCCCACAGGCCCGGGGCCAGCGCCTCGGCGATCTCGCGGTCGCGCGCCGAGAGCTCCTGGGCGCGGCCGGTGCCGCCCGCCGCCAGGTTGCCGCGCACTTCGCCGTCCTTGGGAATACGCGCCAGCGAGTACGGCACGGGCACGCCGCCGATCAGCAGGATGCGCTTGTCACCGTCCTTGATCTCGGGAATATAACGTTGCACCATCAGGGTGCGCGCACCGTTTTCCCCCAGCGTCTCGATGATAGCGCCAAGATTCAGCCCATCCGCGCCAACCCTGAAGATGCCCATCCCGCCCATGCCATCAAGCGGCTTGAGAATCACATCACGATGCTCCGCGTGGAACGCGCGAATACGATCCTCGTCACGGGTGACCAGGGTCGGCGTGATGTATTCGGGATAGCGGGCAATCGCCAGCTTTTCGGAGTGGTCGCGGATCGCCTGCGGCTTGTTGAACACATTGGCGCCCTGCGACTCGGCCAGCTCCAGCAGCCAGGTGCTGGTCACATACTCCATGTCGAAGGGCGGATCCTTGCGCATCACGATCGCATCGAAGCCGGTCAATGGCTGCAAGCCGGGCTCGCCCGCGCGGTACCAGTCATGGGCGTCGCCCGTTAGTTGCAGCGGGCGCACCACCGCCTCGACCTGATGGGCCGAAAGCGACAGTTGCGACTGCAGGCAGGCGAACAACTCATGGCCGCGCTCGACCGCCTCGACCATCATGGCGTAGGTCGAGTCCTTGTAGGTCTTGAAGGTGTCCAGCGGGTCGGTAATAAACAGAATGCGCATGTTGGCTCGTCCCGGTCGCAGCGTTTGTCTCAGAGAATCGGATTGGGGTCGGTCTTCTCGAGTTCCAGCGACGCCGCCAGCAAAGCCAGCCGCGCCACCACACCATACATATAGAAGCGGTTCGGCACGGCCGCGCCCGGTTTGGCATGGCTGTCCGGAATGCCGTTGGGCGCGAACGCCAGCGGCACGAAATGCGCGCCCGGCGCGTTCAGGTTCTCGTCGTTGCCGCGGCCGGTATGGACGCGGTAGAAGCCGCCGACCACATAGCGGTCGATCATGTATACCACCGGCTCGGCCACCGCCTCGTTGACCTTCTCGAAGGTGTGCACGCCTTCCTGGATGATGACGTCGTTGACCTCAAGGCCCTCCTTGACGACGCTCATCTTGTTGCGTTCCTTGCGGTTCAGCCCCTTGATCTCGGACGGATCCTTGATGGTCATGATGCCCATGCCATAGGTGCCGGCATCGGCCTTGACCACCACATACGGCGTTTCCTTGATGCCGTACTCGCGGTACTTCTTGGCGATCTTCTTGAGGACGCCTTCGACCGCGTCGGCCAGCGCCTCCTCGCCAATGCGCTCATGGAAATCGATGCCCCCGCACTTAGCAAAGTACGGGTTGACCATCCACGGATCGATGTCGATCAGCTTGGCGAACTTCTTGGCGACTTCGTCGTAGGCCGAGAAATGGCTCGACTTGCGGCGCGTGGACCAGCCCGCGTGCAGCGGCGGCAGCAGGTATTGCTCGTTGATGTTCTCCAGGATCGGGGGAATGCCGGCGGAGAGATCGTTGTTGAGCAGGATCGAGCAGGGATCGAAGTCCTTCAGCCCCAGGCGGCGGCCACGCGCGCCAAGGCGGGCCAGCGGCTCCACCACCAGCGTCTGGCCATCGGGAAGCTCGATCGGCGTGGGTTCGGTGATGTCTTCGGACAGCGAGCCCAGGCGGACGTTGAGACCGGCCTGGCGCATGATCAGCGACAGCCGCGCCACGTTCTGCAGGTAGAACATGTTGCGGGTGTGGCGCTCGGGGATCAGCAGCAGGTTCTTGGCGTCGGGGCAGATCTTCTCGATCGCCGCCATCGCCGCCTGGACTGCCAGCGGCAGCATTTCAGGCGCCAGGTTGTTGAACCCGCCCGGGAACAGGTTGGTATCGACCGGGGCCAGCTTGAAGCCGGCGTTGCGCAGGTCGACCGAACAGTAGAACGGAGGCGTATGTTCCTGCCATTCCAGCCTGAACCAGCGCTCGATGGACGGCGTCGCATCCAGGATCTTTTTTTCCAGCTCGAGCAGCGGACCGTTCAGCGCGGTGATGAGATGCGGGACCATAAACATCCTATTGATCGTCTTTATCGTTCGCCCAGATTGTAGAGGAACGGCCAATTGGCTGCTGGCGCCGCCTGAATAAGCATATGCGAGCGCCGGCATAAGGGATAAGGGATACGGATATGGGGATGGGGGCCCGGAATAAAAGGGGGAGGCCCTAAGAGGAATCCGAAGCACTTCCGGGCGGCCTGCCAGCAAGGCCGGGAGGCAAAAAAAAGCGCGACCGGAGCCGCGCTTTCAAATGGCCTGACAGATACGGGGAGCGTTCTGCAGGTGGAGGAAACTGCCTCACTGGCACTGTATGTGCGCCCCCCCTCAAAAACAATTGAAGCTTTTTAAGATCGGATTTAAGCACTTTGCGAAAAAACCGCCGGCCCCGCGTTCCGCCTGGCCCGGCCGCCCGCGGCGGACGCCTGAAATGAAAAAAGCCCGGCACAAGGCCGGGCGAAACTCCTGAGAGAAGATTCCCAATCAGCTCTCCAGCACAACACCTTTACGATCAGGCCTCATACGCGGTCTCGCCGTGCGAGGTGATGTCCAGGCCCTCGCGTTCTTCTTCTTCCGGCACCCGCAGGCCGATCAGCATATCCACCAGCTTGAAGGCGACGAAGGCCACCACACCCGACCACACGATGGTGGTGAGCACGCCTTCGAACTGGATCCACACCTGGCCCACGATCGAATAATCGTCCGAGACCTTGTTGGCCACGTAGTCATAGATACCCGTGCCGCCCAGGCTCGGCGCGGCGAACACGCCGGTCAGCAGCGCACCCAGGATGCCGCCCACGCCGTGCACGCCGAAGACGTCGAGCGAGTCGTCCATGCCCAGCAGCTTCTTCAGGCCGGTTACGCCCCACAGGCACAGCAGGCCGGCGGCGATGCCGATCACGATCGAGCCCATCGGGCCGACGAAGCCGGCCGCCGGGGTGATGGCCACCAGGCCAGCCACTGCGCCCGAAGCGCCGCCCAGCATCGAGGGCTTGCCCTTGCTGATCCATTCGCCAAAGGTCCAGGACAGCACGGCAGCGCAGGTCGCCAGCAGCGTGTTGACGAAGGCCAGTGCGGCCGAGCCGTTGGCTTCCAGCGCCGAGCCGGCGTTAAAGCCGAACCAGCCGAACCACAGCAGCGAGGCGCCTACCATGGTGAAGGTCAGGCTGTGCGGACGCAGGGCCTCACGGCCAAAGCCGATCCGCTTGCCGAACATGAAGGCACCCACCAGGCCAGCCACGGCTGCGTTGATGTGCACCACCGTGCCGCCAGCGAAGTCGAGCGCGCCCTTCTGGAACAGCCAGCCACCCTTGGCAGTAGCTGCCGCGCCGGCTGCCGCGTCGGTGTACAGGTCAGGACCAGGCCAGAACCAGACCATGTGGGCCATCGGGATGTACGAGAAGGTGAACCACAGCACCACGAAGACCAGCACCGCCGAGAACTTGGCGCGTTCGGCGAAAGCGCCGATGATCAGGCCGCAGGTGATGGCTGCAAAGGCGCACTGGAAGGCGAAGTAAGCCAGTTCCGGTACCACCACGCCCTTGGAGAAGGTGGCAGCCACGGCATCGGCATTGAGCCCCTTCATGAAGAGCCGGTCGGTGCCGCCAAAGAAGGCGTTACCCTCGGTGAAGGCGAAGCTGTAGCCGTAGATGGCCCACAGCAGCGACACCAGCGAGAAGATCACCAGGCACTGCATCAGCACCGACAACATGTTCTTCGAGCGGACCAGGCCGCCGTAGAACAGCGCCAGGCCAGGCAGCGTCATCAGGATCACGAAGGCCGTGGAGACCAGCAGCCAGGCGGTATCGCCCTTGTTGGGCACCGGTGCGGGCGCTGCCGCGGCGGCGGCGGGAGCGGCGGCGGCTGCCGCTGCGGGCGCTACCGCCACGAGCGAGATCTCCACCACGCGCGCTGCCTCGGCGTTGCCGACCTTTTCGACCTCATCGGGCTTCTTCATCACGATGGCGTCGTCAGGCACGCCAGCGGCCTTGAGCGCGGCAGCCACTGCCAGGGCGCGCTGCTTGGCCAGCTCGGCATTAGCTGCCGCGTCGCCGGTGGTATCGGTAAAGCCCGACACCTGGACCTTGGAGCCCGCGTTCGCCTTGACGAACTCTGCCACCTTGGCGGCCGCCGCGGCGCCGTCCGCGGGCAATTCGGCCTTGCCCAATTCAAAACTCAGCTTGGCGCCAGGAAAATCGGCTGCGCGGGCCAGGCCGCAAATGCTGAACAGCAGCGCGAACGCCACCAGAAAGCGTCTCATGAAGTTTGTCATTTGTTTTTTCTCCTCGCTCACAGCGCGTCGCCGCCGGTTTCGCCCGTGCGGATGCGGATGACCTGCTCGATCGGTGCGACGAAAATCTTGCCGTCGCCAATCTTGCCGGTGCGCGCCGATTTCTCGATCGCCTCGATGGCCCGGTCGACCACGTCGTCCGGGACGGCCACTTCGATCTTCACCTTGGGCAGGAAATCCACGATGTACTCCGCGCCCCGGTACAGCTCGGTATGGCCCTTCTGGCGGCCGAAGCCCTTGACTTCAGTCACGGTGATGCCGGACACGCCCACGTCCGAGAGCGCTTCGCGCACCTCGTCGAGCTTGAACGGCTTGATGACGGCGATGATCAGTTTCATCCGATTTCTCCTCTGAGCGGGACGGCCCGGCCTCGCGTCCGGCGCCCGCTCGACCTGATGCGTGTTTAGAAAGTCTTGGTGATCGAAGCCCAGGCGGTAGCCTTGCCGACGTAGCGGCCCGGTACATTGGTATAGGCCGATTTGTGCGCATTGGTGTCGATATAAGCGATCGCCAGCGCGAAGCCCTTGCCCAGGTCCTTGGTCAGCCCGAGCTTCCAGTCGGTGTAGGAGGCGCTGTTTACGTGCTTCACGTTCTGGTATCCGACGTGGGCATTGAGAGTCAGGTCCCAGAAGTTCAGCGGCACATTGGCCGACAGGTCGGCGTAGTAGCTGTACTTGCTGTCAGCGAAGCCGAACAGGTTGGTCAGCGCCTGCGAGTACTTGAAGAACACCGGGCCAGCGCCGGCGCCGACATACAGTTCCGTGGTGTACGGGCGGGTGAAGCCGTTCGGGTAATCGCCCGGGTAGTAGTACTGCAGCACGCCTGCGTCATAGTTCCACTCCAGGCCGGCCAGCGTCACCGTGTTCTTGAAGCCGCCATAGAAGTCCATCTCGATCGGTGCCGAGACTTTCGGATTGCTGTCGCCGAGCCAGCTGATGCTCGAGTTCCAGTTACCCACGTAGAAGCCGCTCGAATGCGAGTAGTCGAACCCGCCCTGGATGGCCGGGCGGCGGTTGGTCTGCATCAAGCCGCGATAGCGATACTCACTGGCCAGGGTCACGTTGGCGGTGAAGGTGTGCGGCGAAGCCTCGGCGGTGGCAGTGGCGTCGGTAGGTGCACCGCCCTCCTGCGCATTGCTCTGGGCGAAGGCGGCGGGGGCGAGCCCGCAAAACACAACTGCACTGGCGCTGACTGCAAGGGCCAACTTCTTCATGGGTTTGTTCTCCTTTTCCTCTGGCTCGGTACTTGTGTGTTTGAAAATAGTTTGTAAAACGAGGCTCCTGTCTCCATTACTGCAACTGCCGTGCCAGGATGGAACCGTGGCATGAGAAAGTCATTTTGTGCGCGAAAAGACATCAAAATGGACGAGGCCGACTGTCTCCCAGCGAACTTACGGACGTTAAAAGGTGTTACCAGCCCGCGCTGGCGCTTTCCCGGCGACGCTTGAAGCGTGATAATCGGCCCATGCCGGCGGCAAGTGCCGTGCACGCACCGCGTTTGCCCGCACCCCGTTTCGGTGCACCGCGATGCAGCATGCCGAATCCCGCCCACCCAATTATCCGCACCAGGACGGTGCAAAAGGAGAACCAGTATGAAACCCACCGATCTCTTCAACGATTTCCAGGCCAAGATCAGCGAAGCCCTGCGCAATTCGCCGGCCAAGGACATCGAAAAAAACGTTCGCAGCATGATGACGCAGGGGTTTTCCAAGCTCGACCTGGTCACCCGCGAGGAATTCGACGTGCAATCGCAGGTGCTGGCGCGCACCCGCGCGCGGCTGGAAGAACTGGAAGCCCGCGTGCAGGCGCTGGAAAGCCGCTCGGCAGGCGGCTCCGACACGCCTGTTTCGGGCTGAAACCCTTGCCGCATCCCGTGTTTGCCCCAGGGGCCCGATGACCCCGGGCGCAGCCCTCGACCGCCAGAATGGCCGCCGTATTCCGGCGGCCATTTTCGTTAACACTTCCTTGATGCTTTTCGGAGTGAGATGAGCCTCGCCCTCCTGCGTAGCCGGGCGCTGACCGGACTCGAGGCACCGCTGGTGTCGGTCGAGGTGCACCTGGCCAACGGCCTGCCCGCCTTCAATATCGTCGGGTTGGCCGATACCGAAGTGCGCGAAAGCCGCGAGCGGGTACGCGCGGCGATCCTCAACAGCCAGCTCGAGTTTCCCAGCCGGCGCATCACGGTGAATCTGGCGCCCGCCGACCTGCCCAAGGAGTCCGGGCGCTTCGACCTGCCGATCGCGCTTGGCATCCTGGCCGCAAGCGGGCAAGTCCCGCTGGATGGCCTGGATGCCAGCGAGTTCGCCGGCGAGCTGTCGCTGTCCGGCGAATTGCGCCCCGTGCGCGGGGCACTGGCCATGGCCATGGGCCTGGGGCGCGACAACGCGGCACGGCAAGCCGCCGGCGAAGGCCCGGCGCGCAGCTTTGTGGTGGCGGCGGAAAACGCGCCCGAGGCGGCCCTGATCGACGGCGTCACGGTATATGCGGCGCGCTCCCTGCTGGAAGTCTGTGCTCACCTTGGCCCCCTGCCCGCGGACCGCCTGGCACGCGCGCAGCCACTGGTGGAGATCGCGGCAGGAGACCCGGCCGGCCCCGACATGCGTGACGTGCGCGGACAGGCGCAAGCGCGCCGCGCCATGGAGATCGCGGCGGCGGGCCAGCATTCGGCACTGCTCGTCGGCCCGCCCGGCACCGGCAAGTCCATGCTGGCCCAGCGCTTTGCCGGCCTGCTGCCGCCCATGACGCTGGACGAAGCGCTGGAATCCGCCGCGGTGCAGAGCCTGACCGCCGCCGGCTTCCATCCCGCCCGCTGGCGTGAGCGGCCCTACCGCTCGCCGCACCACACCGCGTCGGCGGCGGCGCTGGTGGGCGGCGGCAGCAATCCCCGGCCGGGCGAGATCTCGCTGGCCCACCAAGGTGTGTTGTTCCTGGATGAGTTGCCTGAATTTGACCGCAAGGTGCTGGAAGTGCTGCGCGAACCCCTGGAATCCGGCCGCGTCACCATCTCGCGCGCCATGCGGCAAGCCGACTTCCCGGCGCGCTTCCAATTCATCGCCGCGATGAACCCCTGTCCTTGTGGCTATCAGGGGCACCCTTCCCGTCCTTGCCGTTGCACCCCTGACCAGGTGCTGCGCTACCAGTCCAGGCTATCGGGACCGTTGCTCGACCGGATCGACCTGCAGGTGGAAGTGCCGGCGCAGGATCATCAGGAAATGTTCGACGGCCCGCCCGGAGAGCCCAGCGCCGACGTGCGCCAGCGCGTGCTGGCCGCCCGGGCCGTGCAGCAGGCCCGGCAGGGCAAGCCCAATGCCGCCCTGTCCGGTCGCGAGATCGACGAATACTGCCCGCTCACGCCCGAGGCGCAGGCATTGCTGCGCGGCGCCATGGCCAAGCTGGCCTGGTCGGCGCGCGCCTATTTCCGCGTATTGAAGATCGCCCGCACCATTGCCGACCTGGCGGGCACCGAGCCATTGCAGCCGAGCCATGTGGGCGAGGCTATCCAGTACCGGCGCGCCTTGCGCACACCCTAGCCATTCACGCCCGGCGCGGCGGCACGGCCACAGGAGGCTCCGACGGCGGTGGGGGCTCTTCGATCGGAGGGAGGTCGGGCGGCACGCCCGGCGGCAGCGGATCTTCGGCCGGCGGCACGGTGTGGACCGGTCGCGCATGCAGTGGAGCCTGCTGGGGGGAAGAGCTTCGCATTGCTTGCCTCCGCTTGGGTCGTCTTCGTCTTACCTTATTGAAGCAAACGCACTCTTGGGAAGCCAGCGATAGATAGACATATGGACGGATCGGGCCGGCGCGGAGCCGGCCCCGAGTCCTCAAGCCGGATGGCGCCTGACGAAGAACAACGCCGCGCCCACTGCCACCAGCACGCTGCCGAAGATCCGGTTCTGCCAGCGCACCGCGCGCGCATTGCGCAACAGGCCGCGCATGCGCGAGGCCAGCAGCGCGTAGCCGTGCATCACCACCAGGTCCACGCCGCACATGGTCGCGGCCAGGATGGCAAGCTGGGGCCCGAGCGCATGGGCGGGATCGATGAACTGCGGCAACACCGCCACCATGAAGATGATGCCCTTGGGGTTGGTCACATTGGTCAGCAAGCCTGTGGCAAAGCGCCGGCGCGGGCTCAGCGCGGCCACGCGCGGTGCTTCCGTCCCCGGCACGGCATCACCCTGGCCGCCGTCCACCCGCGCGCGCCATTGCTGCACGCCGATGTAGATCAGGTAGAGCGCACCGATCGTCTTGACCACGGCAAAGGCATGCTCGGAGGCCACCAGCAGCGCGCCCAGGCCACCGCCGGCCACCAGCAGGATGATGACCAGCCCGGTCTGCAAGCCGAAGATCGTGGTGGTGGTCTTGCGCAGGCCGTAGGACAGGCCATGGCTCATCGACAGCACCGCGCCGGAACCCGGCGACACGGCAATCACCCAACAGGCCGCGAAATAGGCCAGCCAAACATCCCAACGCATTGCATTACTCCTGGAAATGAACTGTCTTGAAGCTTGGAGCGCCCAGGTCAGAACGGATGGAAGCCCGTCAGGAACTGGTCTATCTGTTCCGCCTGGCGCTGGTCGCGCGCGGCCTCTCCCGCCTCCAGCACGACCGCCTGGTAGACGTGCACGCCCGACGCCACCAGCCGCGCCGTCAGCCTGCGTGGCGACTGGTCCTGCGGCGATACCGCGGCCACCTGCACCTCCACGCCCTCCAGCGCCACGGCCGGCGATGCGGCCGACATCACCGTCACCTTGCGGGTCTTGACCGCTTCGGCGGGATGCGGCCCGAGGTTGCCGAGCAAGCCCTTTTGCATGGAATCCAGCGCCGCCTGCCGCAACTCTGCGTCATCGGCGGGCAAGGTCACCACGCCCACGGCGAACAAGGTCTCGTCGACCCGGGCTGCGTCCATCGTCATGGGCAGCTTGCGCCCGGCAATCGCCACCTCGCGCGCGGCGCCGGATGGCTTGCCGGGATAGAGCGCCGCGTAGGCGCCTTCGTTGGACTGGATGGTGCGCCAGTCATAGCGGGGCGAACAGGCAATCAGCCCGGCGCCGAGCGCGCCCAGGACGATGGCTTTGGCAAGCAGGGACTGCGGCAAGCGGAAAAACCGTGGAAACCAGGCGTGGGGCATCAGGGCGGCGAATGCGGAAATAAGCCGCTATTATCGTAGAACCCGCGTGCCAGCGCTCATCCACATTGCCCGCCAATGCAAACCCAGCCATCGATCCAGCCAATGCAGTCATCCACCCGTGGTGTCTTTGGCACCGCACGCCGTACCGGCACGGCGATGCTGGGTGCCATGCTGGTCGCGGCGAGCACGAGCGCCCTGGCCGCCACGGCCCACCTGCCCCCCGTCAACGATCTCGCCGCCCAGGCCTCTGCTGCGGCCAGCCGGGGCGAGCCCCTGGTGGTGCTGGTGACACTGCCCGGCTGCGTGTACTGCGAAACGGTGCGCCGCAACTATCTCGGCCCGCAAGCCGCGGCGGGAGAAATCGAGGCGCGCGAGCTCGACATGACCGCCGACACGCCGCTGCGCAACGCCGATGGCAGCATGACCACCGCGCGGGAATGGGCCCGCAGCCGCAATGTGGCGGTAGCGCCCACGGTGCTCTTCCTCGACGCGCGCGGCCGCTCCCTGGCCACGCCGCTGCGCGGCATGCAGCCCGATTTCTATGGCGCCTACCTTGAACAGGCGCTGGACCAGGCCCGCTCGGCCTTGGCAAGCAAGGCGCATTGAGGCGCACGATGGCGCACGCGGCTGCGGCCAATCGTCGCATCCGCGGCGGCTCGGTGCATGCAGCCGGCAGCGCCACGGCAGCAGCAGTAGAATAGTGGCTTGTCTGACCTGTCGGCGAGCATCATGACGACCTCCGCTTCCCCCACCGCACCCACCCCGGCAAGCACCGCCTCGCGCAAGCTGTGGCCTGTGATCGCCGCCGTGCTGCTGGTTGCCGTGCTGGGCTGGTTCGGCTATCGCGCCATCGCCCCTGCCAATGCGGCGCCGCCCGCCACGTTCACGCTGCTGTCCGGCGAAAAAATCAGCACCGCCGATCTCAAGGGCAAGGTCTACCTGGTCAACTTCTGGGCCACCAGCTGCGTCACCTGCGTCAAGGAAATGCCGGACATGGTCCGCACCTATGACAAGTTCAAGGACAAGGGCCTGGAGTTTGTCGCCGTGGCAATGAGCTATGACCCGCCCATGTACGTGATGAACTATGCGCAAACGCGCAAGCTGCCGTTCAAGGTGGCGATGGATTCCGACGGCGCGGCCGCCAAGGCATTCGGCGAAGTGCAGCTGACCCCGACCACCTTCGTGATCGACAAGGATGGCCATATCCTCAAGCGCTATGTGGGCGAGCCCGAGTGGGACGCGTTGCACAAGCTGCTCGACGGCGCGCTCGCCAAGGCGGCCTGAGCCACTGCCTGGCCCGCCGCCTCCGCCCGGAAAGGTGCCTTCCATGGCACCTTTTTTTATTGCCAGGTGCCGTCGGGCCACGCCCGGCTTGCGCAGCCCGGCTGTATGGATATACAGTTGCCAGCAGCTTTCCCCGCCCATGCTGGCCAGCGCACTTGCGCCCGGCATCCCCTAAGGCCCCCGCTCCGTGTTACTCGATCCCGATTCCAGCGCCGTGCTTTGCGACGCACCCGCCGTCAAGCCGCCCGACACCGTGGATGCCGCCGCCCCCGATACACCGGCTTACCTGTCCACCCTGAACCCGGAACAGCGCGCGGCCGTGACGCACGAGCCCGCCGCGCCGCTGCTGATCATCGCCGGAGCCGGCTCGGGCAAGACCAACACGCTGGCGCACCGCGTTGCCCATCTGGTGCTGGGCGGCGCAGACCCGCGCCGCATCCTGTTGTTGACGTTCTCGCGCCGCGCGGCGTCGGAGATGGGGCGGCGGGTCGAGCGCATCGTCGACCAGGCGCTGGGCATGCAAGCCTCCGGGGCGGGGCGCGCGGCACTCACATGGTCCGGCACCTTCCACGCCATCGGCGCGCGCCTGCTTCGCGAGTACGCGGAAACGCTTGGCCTGTCGCCCAGCTTCACCATCTGCGATCGCGGCGACGCCGCCGACCTGATGAACGTGGTGCGGCACGACCTGGGCCTGTCGGCCCAGGCTTCGCGGTTCCCGCGCAAGGAAACCTGCCTGTCGATCTACTCGCGCGTGGTCAACACCCAGGCGCCGCTCGAAGACGTGCTCAAGCAATGGTTCCCGCGCTATGCCATGTGGAAGGATGCGCTGCGCGGACTATTTGCCGGCTATGTGCAAGCCAAGCAGAAGCAGCAGGTGCTCGACTACGACGACCTGCTGCTCTACTGGGCGCAGGCACTGGCCGAGCCCGCGCTGGCGCAGGACATGGGCGCGCGCTTCGACCACGTGCTGGTGGACGAATACCAGGACACCAATGCACTGCAGGCTGCCATCCTGCTCGCGCTCAAGCCCGACGGGCGCGGCCTGACGGTGGTGGGCGACGATGCCCAGTCGATCTACGCCTTCCGTGGCGCCACGGTGCGCAATATCCTCGATTTCCCCGCGCAGTTCTCGCCGGCCGCGGACATGGTCACGTTGTCGCAGAACTACCGCTCCACCCAGCCCATCCTGGCCGCCGCCAACGCGGTGATCGGGCTGGCGGCCGAGCGCTATACCAAGGACCTGTGGTCGGAGCGCGGCTCGGCCGAGAAGCCGGAGATCGTGGTGGTCAACGACGAGGCGGACCAGGCCCGCTATGTGGTCGAGCAGATCCTCTCGCGGCGCGAGGCCGGACTGGCGCTGCTGTCGCAGGCGGTGCTGTTCCGCGCCGCCGACCACAGCGCGCAGCTGGAGATCGAGCTGGTCCGGCGCAACATCCCGTTCGTGAAGTTCGGCGGCTTGAAGTTCCTGGAATCCACGCACGTGAAGGATGTGCTGGCGGTGGTGCGCTGGCTGGAAAATCCGCGCGACCGCATGGCGGGCTTCCGCAGCCTGCAGCTATTGCCTGGCGTTGGGCCCAAGACTGCCGCTCGCGCTCTCGATGCGGTGGAGATCGCCACCGAGCCGCTATTTGCCCTGGAGTCCTTTGAGGCGCCGCCGGCCGCCGCCGAGGCCTGGCCCGACCTGCTGGCGCTGGCGCGCAGCCTGATGGCCCCGGCCGCGCCGTGGCCATCCGCCTTCGAGCAAGTGGTGGCGTGGTACCAGCCACACCTTGAGCGCCTGCACGACGACGCGCCCGCACGCGCCGCCGACCTGCAGCAACTGGAGCGTATCGCCGCCACCTACGCGTCGCGCGAGCGCTTCCTGACGGAACTCACGCTCGACCCGCCGGACGCATCGAGCGACGAATCCGGCGTGCCGCTGCGCGACGAGGATTACCTGATCCTATCCACCATCCACTCGGCCAAGGGCCAGGAATGGAAAGCCGTCTATGTGCTCAATGCCGTCGACGGCTGCATGCCTTCGGACCTGGCCACCGGCACCACCGAGGAAATCGAGGAAGAGCGCCGGCTGCTATACGTAGCCATGACCCGCGCCCGCGACCACCTCGACATCGTGGTGCCGCAGCGGTTCTATGTGCACCAGCAGACCGCCTATGGCGACCGCCATGTCTACGCCTCGCGCACGCGCTTTCTGCCTAACCGCGTGATGCCGCTGTTCCACAGCCGGTCCTGGCCGCCGCCCCCGCCGGTGGCGGACGCGCCGGCCAAGGCGCCGCTGCCCAGGCTGGACCTGGCCGGGCGCATGCGCGATATGTGGAAATGAGGCTGCGCGGCCAAGGCGCGCGTCAGTTGACCGCCGCGCCAGCCGCGCGCACCACCTCCACCAGCGCGGCGGCGCGCAGTTGCGCGGCAATGGCTTCGATGTCGTCGGTCATGTAGCGATCCATTGCCAGGAACGGCACGCGTTCGCGCACAAAGGCGAAGACCGCGCGGCCCGCCGGCGACAGGCTTTGCACCGCGCCGGCCAGCTCGGCGGCCTGGCAGGCTGCGAGCAGTTCCACGGCGAGGATGTACTGGTTGTTGTCGATGATGCGGCGTGCATTGCGCGCGCCGATCAGGCCCATGCTCACCACGTCCTGGTTGTCGCCGTTGGACGGCACGCTCTGGATGCTGGCCGGGCTGCAGATGGTGCGGTTCTCGGCGATCAGCGCGGTGGCCGGATACTGCGCGCCGGCAAACCCGCAGCTCAGGCCCTCGTTGGCCGCTGCCAGGAAAGCCGGCAAGCCGTTATTCAGGTGCGGGCTGAGCAGGCGGTTGAGGCGGCGCTCCGACACCACGCCAAGCTGCGTGGCCGCGATGGCCAGGAAGTCCATGGCGAACGCGACTTGCTGGCCGTGGAAATTGCCGCCGTGGAACAGCTCGCCGTCGTCGAAGAACAGCGGATTGTCGTTGGACGAATTCAGCTCGCGCTCAACCACGGTGGCGCAATGGCCCAGCGTGTCGCGCACCGCGCCCAGCACCTGCGGAATGCAGCGCAGCGTGTAGGCCTTTTGGATAAACACGCCGGTGCCGGTGTTCTTCTCGTCGCCGGCGCGGGTCTTCATTTCCCCCGCCAGCTGGCCATGCCCGGAAAGGCGCGTGGAACCCGCCAGCAGCGCGCGCAGGTTGGCCGCCGATTGCACCTGGCCCGGATGCGGCTTGGCAATGTCGTGGCCGTGGGTCATGAAGGCGTCGGCCGAGGCGTTGAGCCCTTCCAGCGCCAGCGCCGCGATGATCTCGGCCTGCGTCACCTGGGCGCGCATGGTTTCCAGCAGCAGGCACGCCATGCCGGTCATGGCCGAGGTGCCGTTGATCAGGGCCAGCCCTTCCTTGTGGGACAGCTTGATCGGCTCGATGCCATGCTCGCGCAATACCTGCGCGGTGGGCGCGGTGGTGCCGTCGGCCAGCAGCACCTTGCCTTCGCCGATCAGCGTGATGGCGATATGCGACAGCGGCGCGAGGTCGCCGCTGGCGCCGAGCGAGCCCACCTGCGGCACGGCGGGCGTGATGCCCGCCTCGACATAACGCAGCAATTGCTCGATCACCAGCGGGCGTACCGCCGAATAGCCCCGCGCCAGCGCATTGGCGCGCGCAACCATCATGGCGCGCACCTCTTCGCGCCCGAACAGCGGGCCCACGCCGGCGCAGTGGCTGCGCAACAGGTTTTCCTGCAGGGCGCCGGCATGCTCGATATCCACCCAGTTATGCACCAGCTCGCCAAAGCCGGTAGACACGCCGTAGATGGGAATATTGGACGAGGCAAGTTCCTCGAAACGCGCACGCGCATCCGCCACATGAGCACGCGCAGCCTGGTCCAGGCTGGCCGAGCGACGGCCTTGCGCCACCTGCGCCAGCGCGGCGGCGGTGAGTTGCTGGCCATCGACCTCGACGGCCGTGCCGCCCAGGCGGCTGGATGCGTGCTGGCTGGATACCTCGTTCATTGCGTGTTCCGGGTGAGCTGTTCGGGCCCGCGAGTGTATCAAGAGATGTTGACACGAAGCGCGCAGCGGCCGGCTCACCGGGAAATGCCGGAAACACTGGAGGCGCCGCAAGCGCTACAGCCCGTAGCGCTTGATCTTGTCGTACAGCGTGGCCTTGCCCACCTGCAGCAGATCCGCCGCCTGGCTGACCGCGCCGCCGGTGCGCGCCAGCGTATCGGCGATGACGGCACGCTCGTAGTGCTCCATGCGCTCCTTGAGCGGCGTGGAGTCGTCAAGCGCGTCGGCGCGCGTGCCGCCCTCGGGCACGCCCAGCACCAGGCGGTCGGCAGCATTGCGCAGCTCGCGCACGTTGCCGGGCCACGCGCGCTGCATCAGCGCCTGGCGCTGCAGCTCGGAGAGGATGGGCACGGGGCGCTGGTAGCGCACCGCCGCCACCAGCATGAAATGCTCGAACAGCGCAACGATGTCCTCGCGCCGCTCGCGCAGCGGGGGCAACGGGATGGTGACCACGTTGAGCCGGTAGTACAAATCCTCGCGGAACGTGCCTTGCGCCACCAGCGCCTCCATGTCGCCCTTGGCCGCGGCTACGATGCGCACGTCGATGGCGATGGAGGCATTGGAGCCGAGCCGCTCCAGCGTGCCCTCCTGCAGCACGCGCAGCAGCTTGACCTGCAGCGCCAGCGGCATGCTCTCGATCTCGTCGAGGAACAGCGTGCCGCCCGAGGCGTGCTCGAGCTTGCCCACGCGGCGCTTGCCGGCGCCGGTAAACGCGCCAGCCTCGTGGCCGAACATCTCGCTCTCGAAGATGGCCTCGGGCACCGCGCCGCAGTTCAGCGCGACGAAGGGCGCCTGGTGGCGCGGCGACAAAGCATGCAGGCTGCGCGCCACCAGCTCCTTGCCGGTGCCGGTCTCGCCGTTGATCATCACGGGGACATCCGTGGCGGCCACGTTGGCCACCAGCGTGCGCACCTGCTCGATGGCCGGCGAGCGCCCGATGATGCGCGTGCCCGCGGCCGGGCCGGCCAGCTCGCGCCGCAACGCGCGGTTCTCCAGCTCCAGCGCGCGCCGCTCCAGCGCACGGCGCACGGTTTCGGTCAGGCGGTCGGCGCCAAAGGGCTTCTCGATAAAGTCGTAGGCGCCTTCGCGCATGGCCTGTACCGCCATGGTGATATCGCCGTGGCCGGTGACCAGGATCACCGGCACGCCCGGCGCCGCATTGCGGCAATGCTGCAGCAGGTCCAGCCCGCTGGCGCCGGTGAGGCGCACGTCCGTCACCAGCACGCCGGGAAACTCCGGCGACAGGTGCGGCATGGCGGCCTCGGCCGAGGGCAGCGCCAGCACGCAGAAGCCAGCCAGCTCCAGGCTCTGCGCGGTGGCCTGGCGTACCAGGGGTTCGTCTTCGACGAACAGGACACGCAATCCGTCTTGCATGGCAATGCTCACTCAGTATGGGTGGGAGAGATGGAAGTGGCGGCGTCGCGGGGCGCGGCGCCTTCAGGCGCGGGCGCGCGCCGCAGCATCACCACGAATTCCGCGCCGCCGCCGGGCCGGTCGGCCGCGCTCAGCTGCCCGCCGAACTCGCGCACGATGGACGACGAAATGGCCAGTCCCAGGCCGAGTCCCTGGCCGATCTCCTTGGTGGTGAAGAAGGGTTCGAACAGTCGTGGCAAGGCGTCGGCCGCGATGCCGGTGCCATTGTCGCGCACCGCGATGCTGACCGTGCCGCCATGCTCGCTCACCGCCACTTCCACGCAAGGCGCGTGCGGCACCGCGGTAGCCAGTGCATCGAGGGCGTTGCCGATCAGGTTGAGCAGCACCTGCTCGAGCTTGAGCTCATCGGCCCACACCGCGGGCCCGGGCAGCTGGGACAAGCCCTCCACCTTCAGCGCGACACGGGCCAGGCGCGGAGCCATCAGCGCCAGCACGTGGTCCAGCGCGGCGCGCACATGCACCGCGTGCCGTCGCTGGCGCGCCTTGCCGGCGAACAGCTTAAGCTGCCCGGTGATCTTGCCCATGCGCGTGGTGAGGTCGGCGATGGCAACGAGGTTGCCGGCAGCCGCATCGAGCTGCCCGCGCTCGAGCAGCACGCGGGTGTTGTCGGAAAACGTGCGCAGGGCCGCCAGCGGCTGGTTCAGCTCATGTGTGATGCCGGCTGCCATCTGGCCCAGCGCCGCCAGCTTGCTGGCCTGCACCAGTTCATCCTGTGCCGCGCGCAGCTCGCTCTCGGCGCGGGTGCGCTCCGCCACCTCGGCTTCCAGCTGCTCGTTGATGGCCATCAGGTCGGCGGTGCGCGCCTCCACCCGGCGCTCCAGCTCGTCGTAGGCGGCTTCGAGCAGGCGCCGGCCATATTCGATATCGCGCGCGCGCTGCCGGCGCTGGCGCCAGTTGAACAGCAGCAGGCACATGCAAGCATAGGCTAGCGCCGCCCCGACGGTGGCATTGCGCGCGCTGGCCAGCACCGGGTCCAGCGCCGCCATCACCTGCATGGTCCAGTCGGCCGGGCCCACCTTGCGGCTGATCTCGAGGTAGCGCTCGGCGTTGCTGCCGGTACCGATGCGCACCAGCCGCGCGCCCTCACCCAGCACGGTCCGGCCGAGCCATTGCGTAACGGGGGATTGCAGCGCCTCCAGCGGCAGCGGCCTGACCTCCTGGTCATGGTACTGGCGCGTGCGGTCCAGCTCGGTCTGCAACTCGCTTGGCAGCGGCTGCAAGGTGCGGTACTGCCAGGCCGGCACCGAGGAAAGGAAGATCACGCCATGCTCGTCGCTCACCATCACCGGCTCGGCGCCGCCGGCGCCGGCGCGCTGGAACCACTCCAGGTTGAGCTTGACCACGGTCACGCCCACCACGCGCCCCCCCACCTTCACGGGCTGCGCAATGTAGTAGCCGGGCTCGTCGCTGGTGATGCCGATGGCGTAGAAGCGCCCGATCTCCCCGCGCGATGCGCTCTGGAAGTAAGGGCGGAAGCGATAGTCGGTGCCGACAAAGCTGCCCGGCTCGTCATGGTTGCTGGCGGCCAGCGCGAGGCCGCTGGCGGCAATGACATAGGTGGCCGAAGCCCGCGCGCGGCGGTTGACTTCGGCAAGGTAGCGGTTGGCCGCCGCCACGCGCACGGGATCGCCCGGCGCGGCCAGCAGGTCATGGACAAAGGGATGGAGCGAGACCAGCGCGGGGAGGAACTCGTAGCGGTCGAGCGTGCTTTCCAGCGTGGCCGCGTAACGATCGGCGCGGGTGGCCGTGGCTTGCTGCAGCCCGTCGATGCCGCGCTGCACCGATACCAGCCAGGTCAGCGAGCACAGGATGACCAGGCCGACGGCGAGCGCGGCGGCAAAGCCCCGCCAGGTTCCGCCGCCATCGCCTGGCGCATGCACCAGGCGGGCAGAAGCGGGATCATGCACGGCGAGGAAATCGTCGGAATGTGGCATCGGCGCATGCGAAGGGACACGCGCCGATGATACCCGCTGGCGGGCGGCGCCGGCTGGCGCCGCCGCTCCGGAGGCCGGGACCTCAGCGGACGCCGGGGCCGGCTTCGGCAAGTTCGGCCGTTTCATCGCCGCCACGGCGCAGCGCGCGGTCAAGCTGCGCGCGGTCAAGTTCATGCTCCCACGCCGACATGACCACCGTCGCCACGCCATTGCCGATGATATTGGTCAGCGCGCGGCATTCGCTCATGAAGCGGTCGATGCCCAGGATCAGCACCATGCCCGCCACCGGAATATCCGGCACCACCGCCAGCGTGGCGGCCAGCGTGATGAAGCCGGAGCCGGTCACGCCGCTGGCGCCCTTGGAGGTGATCATCGCCACGCCCAGGACGGTGAGCTGCTGCAGCAGCGTGAGCTCGATGCCGGTGGCCTGGGCGATGAAGAGCACCGCCATGGTCATGTAGATGTTGGTGCCATCCAGGTTGAAGGAGTAACCCGTGGGCACCACCAGCCCCACCACCGATTTGGAGCAGCCGAGGTTTTCCAGCTTTTCCATCAGGTGCGGCAGCGCGGCTTCCGACGAGCTGGTGCCCAGCACGATCAGCAGTTCTTCCTTGATGTAGGCGATGAAGCGGAAGATGTTGAAGCCCGTCAGCCGCGCCACCGTGCCCAGCACCACCACCACGAAGACGATCGCGGTGAAGTAGAAGGTGCCGATCAGCTTGAGCAGCGGCACCAGCGAGCCCAGGCCGTACTTGCCGATGGTGAAGGCCATCGCGCCGAACGCGCCAAGCGGCGCCACCTTGGTGATCACATGCACGATGTGGAAGAACACCTTGGAGACCTGCTCGACGAAGTCGAACACGATCTTCGAGCGGTCACCCATGGCCGCCAGCGCCGAGCCGAAGAGCAGGGAAATCAGCAGGATCTGCAAGATGTCGCCATTGGCGAACGCGCTGACCATCGTGTCCGGGATGATGTGCATGAAGAACTCGACCGTGCTCTGGCCATGCGCCTGCGTCACGTACTGCGAGATCGCCTTGGTGTCGAGCGTGGCCGGATCGATGTTGAATCCCACGCCCGGCTTGAGCAGGTGCGCGGACAGCAGGCCGATCAGCAGCGCGAAGGTGGAGATCACCTCGAAGTACAGCAGCGCCTTGCCGCCGACCCGGCCCACCTTCTTCATGTCGCGCATGCCGGCAATGCCGGACACCACGGTACAGAAGATGATCGGACCGATGATCATCTTGATCAGCTTGATGAAGCCATCCCCCAGCGGCTTCATGGCTACGCCCGTAGCGGGCCAGAAATGCCCGAGCACGATGCCCACCGCGATGGCGAACAGCACCTGCACGTACAGGATCTTGTAAAAGGGTTTCCTCATGATGTCGTCCTCGGTATTTGACCGTGCCCGCCGCCGCACAGCGGCAGGTTCGCGCGCCCTGCAAATGGAGCGCGTCTGCCTTAAGCATCGCAACCGCCGTGCCAGGCCGGCCGGTGTCGCCAAGTGACTGATTTCAAAAGGAAGCTGGCAAAGCGGACGACGCCTCACTCCGATTTTCCGGAATTCCGGAATCCGGCCGTCCGGAGATCCGGACGACGCGGCCGGCGTGGGTGCGCGCTACGCCACCCGTGGCGCAGGCGCGGCACGTGCGGCATCGAAGCGGGTCGCCAAAGCGTCGAACCGACCCCCATGACGCCGTATAATTCAGCCCTTCCACCTATTCCTGGCGGCCGGCGCGCGCCCCGGGCACACTTTGCCTCCTGCGTTGCCGCCGCCGATAAGCCCACCACGCATGAGCAGCCACTACCAGCACCACGTTTTCTTCTGCCTCAACCAGCGCGAGGACGGCGGCGCCTGCTGCGGCGCGCATAACGCGCAGGCCATGCAGGAATACGCCAAGAAGCGCTGCAAGGCGCTTGGCATCTCCGGCGGCGAAGGCCGCGTGCGCATCAACAAGGCTGGCTGCCTGAACCGCTGTGAACTCGGGCCGGTGCTGGTGGTCTATCCCGAGGCCGTCTGGTACACCTTCGTCGACGAGCAGGACATCGACGAGATCATCGAGAGCCATCTGGTGGGCGGCAAGCCAGTCGAACGCCTGATGGTCGATCACTGATTGGCCCCGGCCCCGGCTGAAAAGCTGAAACGCTGAATCACTGAAACCCGGGCGCCACGGCGCCAGAGCCAGCCACCCTGCTTCCTGTTTCCATGAACGCGCATACCCAGGTACTTACCGTCGCCGGCCCCGTCGGCGCCATCGACGTTTCAGTCGACCTGCCCCAGGCCGGCGCCCCGCGCGGGCTCGCGCTGGTGGCCCACCCGCACCCGCTGTTCGGCGGCACCAAGGACAACAAGGTAGCGCAGACGCTGGCACGCAGTTTCGTGCAGCTTGGCTACGCCACCGTGCGCCCGAACTTCCGTGGCGTCGGCGGCACCGCCGGCAGCCATGACAACGGCGTGGGCGAGCAGGACGACCTGCTGGCTGTCATCGACTGGATGCGCACCCAGTCCGCGTGGTCGCCGGATGCCGCCACGCTGCCGCTGGCGCTGGCCGGCTTCTCGTTCGGCAGCTTCGTCGCCAGCCACGTCGCCAGGCGCCTGGCCGAGGCAGGCACGCCGGCGCAGCGCCTGGCCATGGTGGGCACCGCCGCCAGCCGCTGGGAAGTCGCCCATGTGCCGGCCGACACCATCGTCATCCACGGCGAGCAGGACGATACCGTGCCGCTGGCGAGCGTGTTCGACTGGGCCCGCCCGCAGGAACTGCCGGTGATCGTGATCCCCGGCGCCGACCACTTCTTTCACCGCAAGCTGCACCTGATCAAGCAGCTCGTCGTCAATGCGTGGGACCGGTGACGGGGGCGGCGCGCCGCCCTGCCATGTCACCGGATGCACTCCACGCCCCTTTTTTTTGTCGGAAACTGAAACATGTTGAATAGAGCCACGCCGCTTTTCGCGTCCGCCAACACATCCGCCCTGGTCACGGCAGCCATCGTCGGCGCCGCCGTGGTGCTTGCCCCGGCTCCCGTGCGCGCCCAGGGCGTGCCGATGCCGCAGGTGGCGGCCAAGTCCTGGATGCTGTTTGACGTCACCAGCGGCCAGGCCCTGGCTTCGCAGAACGCCGATGTGCGCATCGAGCCGGCTTCGCTGACCAAGCTGATGACCGCCTACCTGGCTTTCTCGGCACTCAAGGAAAAGCGCCTCACGCTGGACCAGACCGTGGTGCCGACCACGATCGTGCAGAAGGTCAAGAGCGACGAATCCCGCATGTTCCTGGAAGCCAACAAGCCGGTCAGCGTGCAGGACCTGCTGCTGGGCCTGATCGTGCAATCGGGCAATGACGCGGCGCTGGCGCTGGCCGAAGCCGTGGGCGGCTCGGAAGAGGGCTTCGTGGCGATGATGAATCGCGAGGCCCAGCGCATGGGCATGAAGAACACCCACTTCAGCAACACCGACGGCATCCCCGATCCGAACCACTACACCACGGCCATGGACCTGGCCACGCTGACCACGCGGATCATCAAGGACTTCCCCGAGTACTACAGCATGTACTCGCAGAAGGAATTCACCTACAACAAGATCCGCCAGCCCAACCGCAACCGCCTGCTCTACATCGACCCCACCGTGGACGGCCTCAAGACCGGCCATACCAAGTCGGCCGGCTATTGCCTGATCTCCTCGGCCAAGCGTCCGCTGGCCAATGTGCCTAACGGCTCGCGCCGCTTGGTCTCGATCGTGATCGGCACCACCACCGAAGCGGTCCGCACGCAGGAAAGCCTGAAGATCCTGAACTACGGCTTCCAGTTCTTCGACACGCTGCGCCTGTACGACCGCGGCCAGGTACTGGCCACGCCCGACATCTACAAGGGCAAGGCGTCCACCGTCAAGATCGGCGTCAAGGACGAGACCTACATCACCGTGCCCAAGGGCACGGGCGGGCGCATCAAGCCGGTGCTGGAGCGCCAGGAACTGCTGGTGGCGCCGCTCACGGCCGGCCAGCAGGTCGGCACGGTCAAGCTGATGGACGGCGCCACCAAGGTGGCCGAGTTCCCGGTGGTGGCGCTGGAAGACGTGCCCGAGGCAGGCTTCTTCGGCCGCCTGTGGGATACCATCCGCTTGTGGTTCAAGCGCAAGTAAGGAGGGCATTGCAATGAGCGCCGACAATTCCGACCAGGGCAAGCCGGGCGACATCCCGCCGGCCGAATCGCTGATCGAGTACCCCAGCCATTTCCCCATCAAGGTGATGGGCAGCATGCAGGATGGCTTTGCCGAAGCCATCGTGACGCTGGTGCAAGGCTTCGACCCCGACTTCCACGCCGGCAAGATGGAAATGCGCCCTTCAGCCAAGGGCAACTACCTCGGCCTGACCGTCACGGTATGGGTCACCAGCCGCGAACAGCTCGACGAGCTGTACCGCGCGCTGACGTCGCACCCGATGGTGAAGGTGGTGCTGTAGCCGGTTAAGCGGTGTAGCGGGCCGGCGAGCTTGCCGTAATCCTCCCGCCATGCACTGCGTGGCGGGAGAGGGGAGCGTGTCCAATGCTACCGTGCTGGACAAAGACATTGGCTCCGCTTGTTGTGGCTCCTAGCTAAGCCACCCCTCTCCCCGCCCCTCTCCCCCTGAGGGGAGAGGGAGTTACAACAATCAGGCACTTCGGACCGGGTTGGCCTATCTGCTCGGCTTCGTCTGGCGCCTAAAAGAACAAATCATGAACACCATCACCCTCAAGCCCGGCAAGGAAAAATCCTTGCTGCGCCGCCACCCCTGGGTCTATGCCACCGGCGTGGATATCGTCGAAGGCCGCTGCGAGCCCGGCAGCACCGTGATCGTGCGCGCCGCCGACGGCCGCTTCCTGGCGCGCGGGGCGTACAGCCCCTCTTCGCAGATTCGCGTGCGGGTGTGGAGCTTCGACGAGAACGAGCCGGTCGATCACGCCATGTTCAAGCGGCGCGTGTCCGCCGCCCTCGCGCATCGCAAGCAGTGGGTGAAAGACAGCGACGCCGTGCGCCTGATCTTCGGTGAATCCGACCGCCTGCCGGGCCTGATCGTCGACTACTACGGCAGTGGCGCCACCGGCCAGCTGGTGTGCCAGTTCAACGCGGCCGGGGTCGAAGCCTGGAAGGACGCGCTGGTGCAGGCGCTGGTCAAGGAAACCGGCTGCCCGAACGTGTACGAGCGCTCCGACGCCGCCGTGCGCGAGCGCGAAGGCTTGCCGCTGGTGACCGGCGTGCTGGCCGGCGCCGAGCCCGACCCCGAGCTCAGCGTGACCGAGCACGGCGTGCGCTACCACGTGGACGTGAAGAGCGGCCACAAGACCGGCTTCTATGTCGACCAGCGCGACAACCGCAAGCTGGTGGGCGATCTGGCCAATGGCCGCGAAGTGCTCAACTGCTTCTGCTACACCGGCGGCTTCTCCCTGGCGGCGCTGCGCGGCGGCGCCACCTCGGTGACCTCGATCGACTCCTCCGGCGAGGCGCTCAAGACCGCCGCGGGCAACGTCGCCCTCAACGGCTTCGACCCCGAGCGCGCGACCTGGCTCGACGCCGATGTGTTCAAGTCGCTGCGCCAGTTCCGCGCCGACGGCCGCCAGTTCGACCTGATCGTGCTGGACCCGCCCAAGTTCGCGCCGTCGGCCCAGCACATCGACCGCGCCGCGCGCGCCTACAAGGAGATCAACCTGGTCGGCCTGCAGTTGCTGCGCCCAGGTGGCCTGCTGTTCACCTACTCGTGCTCGGGCGCGATCAGCATGGAGCTGTTCCAGAAGATCGTGGCGGGCGCGGCGACCGATGCCCGCGCCGATGCGCGCATCCTGCGGCGCCTCTCGGCCGGCACCGATCACCCGATGCTGGCGGCCTTCCCCGAAGGCGAGTACCTCAAGGGCCTGTTGCTGGAAAAGATCTGAAACGGGTCTGAACCCCAAGCGACAGGCCAGGAAGAGACGGCGCCCCGGGGCGCCGTTTTTTCATGGGCGCGCCGCGCGCGGCCGTCATCCCGTCTTCACGCGAGCGCCTTCAGTCCGTCACAAACGCCGCCTATAGTCCGCTGTGCGGATGCGGCATTGGCAGGTGCCCTCCCGCCTCTTCCTATCAGTCTTCGTGGTAGTTGCCCCGCGGCGTAGCGGGGTTTTTTTTGTTCGCCGTTTTGCTGGAGGACGGCTCGAGGACGGCTCGAGGACGTCTACGGCGTGCGCGGTGAAGGCAAGGACGACACGCGCGAGCTGCAGGCTGGCGCTATGTCCTTTTGCGCGTCATGCCTTTTCCGGGATCGGGTTGCGAAAGCTCACGTTGAGCAGGTTCCACGCGTTGATCGTGACAATGGCAAAGCCAAGCTCGGCGATCTCTTCATCGGAAAAGTGCGCGCGCAAAGCGGCAAACTCCTCGTCGCTCGCGTCGCTGTGCGGTGTGGCGGTGACGATCTCCGCCCAGCGCAATGCCGCGCGCTCGCGCTCGCTGAAGAACGGCGCTTCGCGCCAGCCGGCAACTGCGTTGAGATGGCGCGGATCCACCTCCTGGCGGATCAGGTCGCGCCAGTGCATGTCGATGCAGAAGCCGCAACCGTTGATTTGCGACACACGCAGGAATACCAGGTCGACAAGGCGCTTGCCGAGCAAGCCATCCTGGATGATGGTGGACAGGTCAAGCAGTGCCTTGAAGGACTTGGGAGCGCGCTGGAAGTACGGGAGACGGATGGTGTGGGTCATGGCTTGGCCTTTTGGCGCGGGCTCGTGAGATCGGGTGAAATCCGGTGAGATCTCGTGAGACCGCTTGCGTTGCGAAGGCCGCCCCTTGCGGCCCCCATGCAGTCAAGACGCGGGGGCCCAGGCGTTTGTGACAGCGCACCTCAAGAAAGTGGAGGAACGCCCGCCAGCTTGTCCGGATTGCGCACCGAGTAGATGGCGGCAATGCGCTCGCCGTCGATCAGGAAAGCCTGCGCGGACTCGAGCTGCCCGTCCACGTAGCGCAGCAATCCCGGCTCACCGTTGATCCAGGCGAAGCGGTAGACCTGCGCGTCGCCATGACGCTGGGCCATATGCCGGTACAGCCGGGCAATGTTGTCCGCGCCATGCACCACCTTGACGAACGAAGTCACCTTGCCGCCGCCATCGCCGATGATCTGCACGTCATCGGCCAGCACCGCCTTGATGGCGTCCATCTCGCCGCTGCGCGCGGCCTGCATGAAGGTTTCCAGCAAGCGCCGATGCGTGTCTTTGGGCACGTCAAAGCGCGGGCGCTGTTGCTGCACGCGCTCCGAGGCCCGGTGCACCATCTGGCGGCAGGCAGCCTCGCTCTTGCCGAGCAGCGCCGCGATCTCGGCATAGTCGTGATCGAACACCTGCCGCAGCAGGAAGGCCGCGCGTTCGTCGGCGGACAAGCGCTCCAGCACCCACAGGAAGGCCACCGACAGCTCGCTCGCCATCTCGGCCGCGGCCTCCGGTGTGCGCTCGTCCAGTTCCACGAGCGGCTCGGGCAGCCACCACCCCACATAGGCTTCGCGCTCGGCCTTGGCCGCGCGCAGGCGGTCGATGGCCAGCCGCGTGACCACCGTGACCAGCCAGGCCTCGGCCGACGCCAGCGCGGCGTGGTCCGCGCGGTCCCAGCGCAGCCAGGCATCCTGGAGCACGTCCTCGGCGTCCGCCCGGGTGCCGAGCATGCGGTAAGCGATGGAAAACAGGCGCGGACGCAATGTGGCGAAAATCTCGGGGTCGGCGGGCAAGGCGCTGGAACGCATGATCGGGACAATAAAGGCCGGTGGTGGATACAAGACGCGGCAACCGGCCGTTTTGTGACAGCGCCGGCCACGACATGCATGCCGCCATGTTACTTGCTGCAGGCGCGGGTCCGGCGCAGACTCGGCTCAAAGACTGTCCCCTCGGCTTGCCTCGGTGGATGGCCCCGGTAGACAGCCCCTTCTAACGCCCGTGTAACGCACGTCTAACGCCCGTCTAACGCCCGCCAGCCGAAACTCCCTATAATCGAACGATCGTTCATATCCAGGGCGCCACCGGCGCCCGCTCGTGGTCCAGGAGACGCCATGCCCGCCGCCAAACAATTGCCCCAGGTCCTGCAAAACCTGGCGCTGCCCGTGATTTCCTCGCCGATGTTCATCGTCAGCTACCCCGAGCTGGTGCTGGCGCAGTGCAAGGCCGGCATCGTCGGCTCCTTCCCCGCGCTGAACGCGCGCCCCGCCGAGATGCTGGGCGACTGGCTCACGCAGATGGAAGACGATCTCGCCGCCTTCCGCGCCGCCAACCCGGGCAAGCCGGTCGGGCCGATCGCCGTCAACCAGATCGTGCACACCTCCAATGTGCGCCTGGAGCACGACATCAAGGTGTGCGTGGACCACAAGGTGCCCATCTTCATCACCTCGCTGCGCGCGCCGCCCAAGGAGATGATCGACGCCGTGCACAGCTATGGCGGCATCGTGCTGCACGATGTGATCAGCATCCGCCACGCCGAGAAGGCGATCGAGGCCGGCGTGGACGGGCTGATCCTGGTGGCCGCCGGCGCCGGCGGCCATGCCGGCACGCTGTCGCCGTTCGCGCTGGTGGGCGAAGTGCGCAAGATCTTCGACGGCGTGATCGCGCTGTCGGGCTCGATTGCCACCGGCGAATCCGTGCTGGCCGCGCAGGCCATGGGCGCGGACTTCGCTTATGTAGGGACCCGCTTCATTGCCTCGCAGGAAGCCCATGCCAGCGAGTCCTACAAGCAGTCGATCACCACCTCCGCCGCGGCCGACATCATCTACACCAACCTGTTTACCGGCGTGCACGGCAACTACATCCGCGAGAGCATCGAGGCCTCGGGGCTGGATCCCGCCAACCTGCCGCAGGCGGACAAGACCAAGATGGACTTTTCCAGCGGCGCCTCCAAGGCCAAGGCATGGAAGGACGTCTGGGGCGCCGGCCAGGGCGTGGGCCAGATCCACGACATCCCTACCGCCGGCGAAATCGTGGCGCGCATGAAGGCCGAGTACAACGACGCGCGCGCCCGCCTGGGGCTCGCGGTCTGAGCGCTTTGCCATCCGCTGCGCCCATCCGTCCCGCCCCACCCGCCGCGCGCAGCCGCAGGCAACGCGCGCTGCGCGGGCTGTGGGTGGCGCTTGGCGTGCTCAGCCTGCTGCTGGGCATCATCGGCATCTTCCTGCCGGTGCTGCCAACCACGCCCTTCGTCTTGCTGGCCGCCGCGTGTTTCGCGCGCGGCTCGGAGCGCTTCCATGCGCGGCTGATTGCGCATCCGCGCTTCGGCCCGCTGGTGCGTGACTGGCAGGCCCACCGCAGCATTCCCCTGCGCGCCAAGCAGTTGGCCATTGGCATGATGTGGCTGTCGATGGGCACCACCGCATGGCTGATGCGCGAGCGAGCGCTGGCTTCGCTGACGCTGGTCGCCATCGCCGCGGCCGTCAGCGCGTGGCTGCTGTGGCTGCCGACGCGGCCCGCCGGCGGCCATGCGGCTGCGCCCCCCGGGGGCGAGCGCGCTTAGTCGTAACGCCGCGCGTCCTCGATCACCTTGCCATCCTGCGGCAGCGAGCCTGCGGCCACGAAGCGCACCTCGCCGCGCAGGCGCATCACCTCGCGCAGCGATTCGCCGATGGCCTGCGCCAGTGCCGCATCGTCGCGCGCGGCATCGCAATGCAGTGTCATCACGTCGGCACCCACGCTGCCCGTCACCACCAGGCGCGCGGCGCGCACCTCGGGATGGCGCCGCACCACCTCGCCCACCTGCCCGGGATGCACGAACATGCCCTTGACCTTGGTGGTCTGGTCGGCGCGTCCCAGCCAGCCCTTGAGCCGCTGGTTGGTGCGCCCGCACGGGCTGGCGCGCTCGTCCGAGCCGGCCACGAACGCCGACAGGTCCCCCGTGCCGAAGCGGATCAGCGGATAGTCGCCATTGCCCAGCACCGTGACCACCACCTCGCCGGTCTCGCCGTCAGGCATGGGTTGCGTGCCGCCCGGCTCGACGATCTCCACCAGCACGTTCTCGTCCACCACCCAGCCATCGCCGCCCTGCGTCTCGTAGGCGATCAGACCCACGTCGGCGCTGCCGTACATCTGCTGCACGCGGATGCCGCGCTCGGTGAACCAGGCGCGCAGTGATGGCGGCAATGCCTCGCCAGACACCAGCGCCTTCGTCAGGCCCTGGCAGGGCAAGCCGAGCTCGTCGCCCTTCTCCAGCAGCAGCTTGAGAAAGGATGGCGTGCCCGCGTAGGCCGCCGGCTGCAGGCTCGCCATCGCCTGCACCTGCGATTCGGTCTGTCCCACGCCCGCCGGGAACACACAGCAACCCAGCCGATGGGCGCCGGTTTCCATCATCATGCCGGCCGGCGTGAAGTGGTAGGAAAAGGTGTTGTAGACGAGATCGCCCGAACGGAAGCCCGCCGCGAACATCGCGCGCGCGATCCGCCACCAGTCGGCGCCATGCCCGTCGGGCTCGTGGATCGGGCCGGGCGACTGGAAGATGTGACGCAGGCCGCCAAGCGGCGTCGCATTCAGCCCGCCCAGCGGCGGCATGGTCTTCTGCCGCGCCGTCAGCTCGGACTTGCGCGTCACCGGCAGCGCCGCCAGCGCGGCGCGCGAGTCCAGCGCGCGCGGGTCCACGTCGCGCAGCACCTCCGCAAAATAAGGCGCATGCGCCTTGGCATGCGCAACCTGGCGCGACAATGCGTCCAGCAAGGCCAGCGAGCGGACGGCCGGGGCGCGCGTTTCAAGCGAATCGAAGTATTCAGGCATGGTGCGTAGTTCGCGTAGGTAGTCGCGTGATGAACCGTACTGTTTAAAGCCGGATGCGCTTCTCAGGCGAGCCAGCGCTTGCGCCGGCGATAGCTCTTTACGTCGCGAAAGGAGCTTCTCCCGCCGCCCTCGCCATCGTTCGCGGCGACGCCCAGGTAGAACTCCTTCACATCCTCATTCGTGCGCAGCGCCTCGGCCGCGCCATCCATCACCACGCGGCCGTTCTCCAGGATGTAGCCGTAGTCCGCATAGCGCAGCGCCACCATGGTGTTCTGCTCGGCCAGCAGGAAGCTGACCTTCTCGCGCTGGTTCAGGTCGCGCACGATCTCGAAGATCTCCTCGACGATCTGCGGCGCCAGCCCCATCGATGGCTCATCGAGCAGGATCATGCTGGGCTTGGCCATCATGGCCCGGCCGATCGCGCACATCTGCTGCTCGCCGCCCGAGGTGTAGCCCGCCTGCGATTTGCGGCGCGTCTTCAGGCGCGGGAAGTAGTCGTAGATGCGCTCCAGCGCATCGCGTGTTTCGCTGCGCGACAAGCCGCGCGTATAGGCACCGGTCAGCAGGTTTTCCTCCAGCGTCAGGTGCGCGAAGCAATGCCGCCCCTCCATCACCTGGATCACCCCGCGCTTTACCAGCTCGTTGGGCGTGAGCCGGTCGACCCGGTTGCCGCGGTATTCGATCGAGCCCTTGGTGACATCGCCGCGCTCGGCATGCAGCAGGTTGGAGATAGCCTTGAGCGTGGTGGTCTTGCCCGCGCCGTTGGCGCCCAGCAGCGCCACGATCCGCCCCTCGGGCACGTCGAGGGAAACGCCCTTGAGCACCAGGATGACGTGGTCGTAGATGACTTCGATATTGTTGACGGACAACAGGCTCATGGTGCGGCTCGGTTGGTGGTTCCTGGCTGGCTTCATCTGCGCTCGCCCGCATGCGGGCGAGCGGAGTCGACAACAATCAACAAACGCCTTGCAGCGCCCGGATCAAGACTTCATGCAGGCAGGCGAGATGCCCTTCTCTTTCGCGAACTGCGCGGCACTCGCCTTGAACAGCGGATGGATCAGGTTCTTGTTGCCTTCGATCCAGTCCGACACCACGACCCACTTGGTGCCGTCCCACTGCTGGATCTTCACCTTGCCCGAGCCTTCGTGGTTGTCGCAGCTGGTCTTGATCTCGGGCAGCAAGCCCGTGGCGCCCAGTTGCTGCAGGCGCGCATTGTTCACGTTCAGGTTCTCGAATGCCCAGCGCATGTCTTCGCCGCTCATGACCTTGCCCTTGCCATACTTGGCCTGCGCCACGCGGATCGCTTCCACCGTCACCACGGCCGCGGACACGCCACGGTTGTAGAGCACCGAGCCAACCTTGTTGCGGTCCTGCATATTGCCCTTGCCGGCGCCGTAGACCGCCTTGTCGATATCGGCGATCAGCGGCACGCCCTTGCCCGCCACGTTCCAGGTTGCGCTCATATAGCCCTTGGCGGCATCGCCGGCGGGCACGGTGTCTTCTTCCGAACCTGCCCACCACGAGCCAATCATCTTGTCGCGCGCGAAGCCCACCTTTTGCGCCGCCTTGAGCGCGGTCTGGTTCATCACGCCCCAGCCCCAGAAGATCACGTAGTCAGGATTCTCCTGGCGGATCTTCAGCCACTGCGCGCCCTGCTCGTTGCCGGGGTGCGCCACCGGGATCTCGACCAGGTTGAACTTGCCGAGCTTGGCTTCCGCTTCCAGCGCCACGATCGGCTCCTTGCCATAGGCGGAGTCGTGATACAGGTAGACGATCTTCTTGCCGGCCAGCGAGCCGCCGTTCTTGCCCGCCAGGAACTTGACGATGGCCGAGACCTGCATCTGGTAGGTGGTGACCAGCGGGAAGGCATAGGGGAAGACCGAACCGTCGACCGCATCGGTGCGGCCATAGCCCATCATCACCAGCGGCACCTTGTCGGCCGCGGTCTTGTCCACCAGCGCGTAGGAGATGCCGGTCGACATGGTGTGGTACGCGGTGCCCTTGCTGACGGGGCTCTTGCCCTTGAGCCGCTCATAGCACTCCACGCCCTTGGCGTTGTTGTACTCCGTCTCACATTCTTCCCACGACAGCTTGACGCCGTTCACGCCCCCTTCCTTGAGGTTGACGTAGTTCAGGTAGTCGACGAAGCCGCCATAAAAGGACTGTCCGTTGGCGCCATAAGGGCCGACGCGATAGCTGGGCAGCGCGACGAACTGCTCGCCGCTTTGCGCCTGCACCGCCAGCGGCGCCAGCAGCGCGGCCGACGCACCCATCGCCAGGGCTATGCGCTGCAGATTGCGAATCAGGATGGTCATGACAGTCTCCTTCACCTTGGCAGGTGTGTTTGTTATGGAATACCCGTTTGTCTTGTTCCGAGCCAAAAAACGTCGATGCGATGAGACTCAATGGGGGAATGGCCAGAGCCGCAGCTTCTCCTTCGCGATCTGCCACAGCCGTGCCAGGCCATGCGGCTCCACCACCAGGAAGAAGATGATCAGCCCGCCGAACACCATCAACTGGATATGCGACACGGCGGCGTTGGTAAAAGGCAAGTGCAGCAGCGCGGCCAGCGGCGGCAGCGCGATGTCCAGGAAGATCGGCAGCAGCAGGATGAAGGCCGCGCCCAGGAACGAGCCGAGGATGCTGCCCACGCCGCCGATGATGATCATGAACAGCACGCGGAAGGAAAGGTCGAGCGAGAAGCCGTCCGGCTCGACCGAGCCCAGGTAGCAGAACGCATAGAGCGCGCCCGCCACGCCGCAGTAAAACGAGCTGACGGCAAAGGCCAGCAGCTTGGTGCGCATCAGCGGAATGCCGATCACTTCCGCCGCCACGTCCATGTCGCGCACCGACATCCAGGCGCGCCCGGTGGAGGAGCGCACCAGGTTCTTGGCCACGATGGCCAGCACCGTCACCAGCATCAGCACGAAGAGGTACTTCTTCACCGGCGTGTCGATGGCGATGCCAAACAGGTTCAACTGCTGCGCGGTGATCACGCCCGATGAGCTGTTGTTGGAGAACCAGGGAAACTTGGTCAGCGCCCACACCACGAAGAACTGCGCTGCCAGCGTCGCCACCGCAAGGTAGAAGCCCTTGATGCGCAGCGACGGCAAGCCAAACGCCACGCCTACCATCGCCGCCGACAGTCCGGCGAGGATAAAGGTCAGCAGCACCGGCAGGCCCTCGATGCGCAACTGGAAGTTGTAGGCCGCGTAAGCGCCCACCGCCATGAAGGCTGCGGTGCCAAGCGAGAGCTGCCCCGCGTAGCCCGTGAGGATATTGAGCCCGAGCGCGGCCAGCGCGAAGATCAGGAACGGGATCAGGATGGCCGAGAACCAGTACTCCGAACCCAGCAGCGGGATCGCCACGAAGGCCACCGCCATCAGCACCGCAAAGCCGATGCGATCCTGGCGGATGGGGAAGATCTGGCTGTCGGCAACGTAGGTGGTCTTGAACTGGCCGGATTCACGGTAGAACATGTTTTCTCTCCTGAGGCGCGGGCCGGTCAGACACGATCGATGTGTTTCTCACCGAACAGCCCCTCGGGCCGCACCAGCAGGAACAACAGCGCAAACACATAGGGGAACCAGCCTTCGATGCCACCGAAGTTGCCGCCAAACGCGGACTGGAACACGGGCGGGATATAGATCTCGGCCAGCTTCTCCGATGCCCCGATGATCAGGCCGCCGACGATGGCGCCGGGCACCGAGGTAAAGCCGCCCAGGATCAGCACCGGCAGCGCCTTCAACGCAGTCAGTGTCAGCGCGAACTGCACGCCATTGCGCGAGCCCCACAGCATGCCCGCCACCAGCGCCACGAAGCCCGCCACGCCCCAGACAATGGCCCAGATATGCTGCAGCGGAATCCCCAGCGACAGCGCGGCCTGGTGATCGTCCGCCACCGCGCGCAATGCGCGGCCCACCTTGGTGTACTGGAAGAACAGCGCCAGCGTGCCCACCAGGACGGCGGCGATACCCGCCGCCGCCAGGTCGAATTTGGACACCACGATATTGAAGCGCGTCAGGATGGCTTCGATGGGCTCGTCGACGATGCCGAGGTTGATCGGGCGCACTTCATTGCCGAACAACAGCGGCCCCAGCCCTTCGAGGAAGAAGGACAGCCCGATGGTGGCCATGAACAGCGTGATGGGTGGCTGGTTCACCAGCTTGCGCAGCACCAGCCGTTCGGTGCTGATGCCGACCACCACCATCACGCCAAACGCGCCGATCACGGCCGCCCACATTGGCAGGCCCTTGTCCATCAGCCCCACCACCGCCAGCGCGGCAAAGTACACCATCGCGCCCTGCGCGAAGTTGAACACGCCCGATGCCTTGTAGATCAGCACGAACCCGAGTGCCACCAGCGAGTACATCAACCCCGACAATAAGCCGCCGATCAGGATTTCAAAGAAGAACGTCATGATTGTCCTTGTCTTGCAGCTGCATCAGTGGCCCGCGCCCAGATAGGCGCGAATCACATCCGGGTTGGCCTTCACCGCTTCCGGCGTGCCATCGCCGATCTTCTTGCCGTAGTCCAGCACCACCACGCGGTCGGAGATGTCCATCACCACGCCCATGTCGTGCTCGATCAGCACGATGGTGGTGCCGAACTGATGGTTCACGTCCAGGATGAAGCGGCACATGTCCTGCTTCTCTTCCACGTTCATGCCGGCCATCGGCTCGTCGAGCAGCAGCATCGAAGGCTCGGCCGCCAGCGCGCGCGCCAGCTCCACGCGCTTTTGCAGGCCGTAGGGCAGGCGTCCCACCGGTGTCTTGCGGATCGCCTGGATCTCGAGGAAATCGATCACCTCCTCGACCTTGCGCCGGTGCTGCATTTCCTCGTTGCGCGCCGGGCCCCACCACAGCGCATTGGCCAGCAGGCCACTGCGGAACCTGGTGTTGCGCCCGGTCATGATGTTGTCGAGCACGGTCATGCCCTTGAACAGCGCGATATTCTGGAAGGTGCGCGCGATGCCCTGGCGCGCCGCGGCGGTGGGATGCATCTTGCGCCGCTCCTCGCCGCGAAACACGATGCGCCCTTGCTGCGGGTGGTAGACCCCGTTGATCACATTAAGCATCGAGCTCTTGCCCGCGCCGTTGGGCCCGATGATGGCGCGGATCTCATGCTCGCGCACGTCAAACGAGATATCGGTCAGCGCCTTCACGCCGCCAAAGGCCAACGAGATATTCTGCAGGTCGAGTATCACGTCGCCGGCCTTGCGCACCTGCGCGTGTTCCATCTGAACCCCGCCGAGCGCTTGCGCTGTTGCCCCTGCCCCCGCGGACGCGCCGCTCCACACCGGCTGGCCGTCGCCGCCGCGCTCCACGCCTTGCCATGCCATTTGCGTCATCCTCCTGCCCCTGCTCATGCCGCGCGCTTCGCACCGGCGGTGGCCGGGGGGAAGCGCTTCACATCGACCAGCTTCAACGTGGCCGAGACGCTGCCTTCACGCCCGTCCTCGAACTTCACGCGCGTCTCGATGAACTGCTCCGCCTTGCCGGCGTACAGTGCTTCGATCAGCGACGCGTATTTCTCGGCGATATAGCCACGGCGCACCTTGCGCGTGCGGGTGAGCTCATCGTCGTCCGGATCGAGTTCCTTATGCAGGATCAGGAAGCGCGAAACCTGCGAGCCGGCCAGCATGGCATCGGCGGCAAGATCGGCATTCACCTGCTCCACGCACTCGCCGATCATGGCGATCACCTCTGGCTGCGCCGCCAGGTCGATGTAGCCCGCATAGGCCAGGTGGCGCCGCTCGGCCCAGTTGCCCACGGCATCGAAATCGATGTTGATGAATGCGCAGACGCTGTCGCGGCCGGTGCCGAACGCCACCGCTTCCTTGATATAGGGAAAGAACTTGAGCTTGTTCTCGATGTACTTGGGCGCGAACATGGCGCCGTCGGACAGCTTGCCCACGTCCTTCGCGCGATCGATGATCTTGAGGTGGCCATCGGCATCGATCACGCCGGCGTCGCCGGTCATGAAATAGCCTTGGTCGTTGATCGCCTCGCGGGTGGCATCGTCGCGCTTGTAGTAGGCCTTCAGCAAGCCCACGCCGCGCACCAGCACTTCGCCGTTCTCGGCAATGCGGATCTCCATGCCCGGCGCGGCGGGCCCGACCGAATCGAACTTGACCTTGCCGTCCGGCTGCAGGCAGACATAGGCGCAGGTTTCGGTCTGGCCGTAGAACTGCTTGAGGTTGACCCCGATGGAGCGATAGAAGCGGAACAGGTCCGGGCCAATCGCCTCGCCCGCCGTGTAGCCCACACGGATGCGGCTCATGCCGAGCACGTTGCGCAGCGGCCCGAAGATCAGCGCCTCGCCGGCCGCGTAGCGCAGGCGGTCGGCCAGCGGCACCGGATTGCCGTCGAGGATATCGGTGCCGCAGCGGCGCGCCACGCCCATGGCCCAGTGAAAGAGCTTGCGCTTGATCCAGCCCGCATCTTCCATGCGGATCATCACCTGCGTCAGCAGGTTTTCATAGATGCGCGGTGGCGCGAAGTAATAGGTAGGGCCGATCTCGCGCAGGTCGGTCATCACCGTCTCGCGCGATTCCGGGCAGTTCACGGTGAAGCCCGCCACCATGGCCTGCGCGTACGAGAACAGGTTGTCGCCCACCCATGCCATCGGCAGGTAGGACAGCACATCGTCCCTTGCGCTCAGGCCATCGAACGCGCAGCCGTTGCGCGCCGCGCCGATCAGGCCGCGATGCGAGTGGCACACACCCTTGGGCTTGCCGGTGGTGCCGGAGGTGTAGAGGATGATGGCGGTATCGTCGGGCTCGCCCGCGGCAACGGCGGCATCGAAGTAGCCTGGATTGGCGCGATCGAACTCGCGGCCGATTTCCTGCAGGCGCTGGTAAGACATCAACGCCGGATGATCGTAGTCGCGCAGCCCGCGCGGGTCTTCATAAATGATGTGGCGCACCGTGCGGCCCTGCGCGGCTAGCTGCTCCTCCACCTCCAGCAGCTTGTCCACCTGCTCCTGGTCCTCCACGATGGCGAAGCCGATCTCGGCATCGTTCAGCACATAGATCATCTCGCCGGCAATGGCATCCTGGTAGAGCGGCACCGGCACGCCGCCCATGGCCTGCGCCGCGCTCATGGCCCAGTACAGGCGCGGCCGGTTGTCGCCGACCACCGCCAGGTTCATGCCGCGGGCAAAGCCCAGGGCCGCCAGGCCGCACGCGAGCGCGCGCACCTCCTGCGCAGTCTGCGCCCAGCTATAGGTTTGCCAGATCCCGAGATCCTTCTCACGGTAAGCCGGGCTTTCCGGCCGCTGCTGCGCATGCGCAAGCAACAAGCGCGGGAAGGTCGTCGCCGACGGTTCCTGCATGGATGTCTCCTGTCCCTCCGGCGCGGGGGTCCGCCACCGGTGCCAAGCCTGCTGCCGCTGGTTATACTTGGCCTGTTTTGCCCGGCGGTGTTTGTGCCGCGACGCAACAAGCCCGCCGCGCCTGTCCTGGCGCGCATTCGCGGTTCGTGGTGATCGTAAGATAGCCCATGCCATTTCCCCCGGTTGTCACGCCGATGACAATTCCGGGTTAATCCCTACGGGGGAGGTTCTTCAGGTCATGCTCAACGATTTCGTCGACCGCTGCGTGTGGGCAGCCGACCTCAGCGAAGAACAACGCGACATCGTCCGGCGCGCCATGTGCGTGCGCGAATATAGCCAGGGCGACTATGTCTGCCATAAGGGCGATATGGCGGAACACTGGCTGGGCGTGCTGGAAGGGATCGTCAAGATCACTACCGTATCGCCTTCCGGCAAGTCGGTCACATTCACCGGTGTGCCTACGGGGGGCTGGTTTGGCGAAGGTGCCGTGCTCAAAGCCGAAATCCGCAAGTATGACGTGATGGCGCTGCGGCGCTCGCGCATTGCGTTCCTGCCGCGCGAGACTTTTCAGTGGTTGCTGGATACCAGCTTGCCGTTCACGCGGTTCCTGCTGACGCAGTTCAATGAGCGGCTGGGACAGTTCATTGCCGCCGTGGAATACGAACGGCTGCTCGATATCGATTCGCGTGTGGCGCGCGCGGTGTCGTCGCTGTTCAATGAGCACCTGTACCCTGGCCTGGGAACCACGCTGGAGATTTCGCAGGAAGAAATCGGACTGCTGGCGGGCATATCGCGGCAGCGGGCCAACCAGGCGCTGAAGGTGCTGGAGCAGCAGGGACTGGTGAAGGTCGACTATGGCGTGATCGAGGTATTGGACCTGGAAGGGCTGCGGCAGTACGGCGAGTAGGGCCGCCACGCCCCTCGTGGCCACCTTGCGGCATGGCCCGATGCGGCGTGGCGCGCGGTCAACGGAATACGCCGACCGCTTCCACCAGCCGGTTGGCCTGCTGTTTCAGGCTCTGCGCGGCGGCCGCGCTCTGCTCCACCAGCGCCGCGTTTTGCTGGGTGATGCGGTCGAGATCGCCGATGGCATCGCCAACCTGGCTGATGCCCGCGCTCTGCTCGGACGTAGCCAGGCTGATCTCGGCGATCAGGTCGGAGACGCGCCTGACCTGCACCACGATGTTGTCCATGGTCTGGCCGGCGTCGTTGACCAGTTGCGCCCCCGAGTCGACCTTTTCCACGCTGGCGCCGATCAGCGCCTTGATCTCCTTGGCCGCGCTTGCGCTGCGCTGCGCGAGCCCGCGCACCTCGCCGGCCACCACCGCGAAGCCCCTGCCCTGTTCCCCGGCCCGCGCGGCTTCCACCGCGGCATTCAGCGCAAGGATATTGGTCTGGAAGGCGATGCCGTCGATCACGCTGATGATGTCGGCGATCCGCTTCGAGCTGCTGCTGATTTCCTCCATGGTCGCCACCACCTGCGACATCGCCTTGCCACCCTTGGCCGCCTCGGTACTGGCGGAGCCGGACAACTCGTTTGCCTGGGCCGCGGTCTCGGCATTGCTCTTGACCGTGGCCGTCATCTGCGTCATCGACGACGCCGTATCCTGTACGTTGGATGCCGCCTGCTCGGTACGCGCGCTCAGGTCGCTGTTGCCCTGCGCGATCTCGCTGCTTGCGCCTTGCACGTTCAGCACCTGCTCGCTCACGTCGTCGATCAGCCAGCGAAACATCAGGCCAAGCTGGCTGATCGTGCGCAGCGTCATGCCGATCTCGTCCACGCGGTCCATATGCTCGACCTGCTGGCTTTCGCCGGACGCCACGCGCAGGGCCTGTGCCATGACCCGCTCCAGCGGCCGCGAGATCTGCGCCTCCAGCCAGCCGGAGACCAGCAGCAGCATGGCGGCGACGATGCCACCCAGGCCGGCCAGCGGCATCCCGCTCATGCCGAGCGCCGCGGCGCCAATGACCGAGGCCGGCAGCAAGGTTGCCAGGGCACCGCGGATGCGCCAGCGCACCGGCATGGTCTTGAAGGCCGACGCCCAACGCTTCCAGCCGCCCTGAATGATCAGGCCCTTGTGAAAACGCCGTTGGCCCGCACTACCCTCGCGAAAGTCCTGGTAGAGCCGCCCGGCGGCGTCAATTTCCTCGCGCGAGGGCTTGGTGCGCACCGACATGTATCCCACCGGCTTGCCGTTGCGCACTAGCGGCATGGCGTTGGCGCGTACCCAGTAATGGTCGCCGTCCTTGCGCCGGTTCTTCACCAGCGCCGTCCAGGGCTCGCCGCTCTTGAGCGTGGCCCACATATCGGCGAACGCCTCGGCCGGCATATCCGGGTGCCGCACGATATTGTGGGGCTGGCCCTGGATTTCCTCGCGTGTGAAACCACTGACATCGACGAAGGCCGCGTTGGCATAGGCAATGCGGCTTTCGGTGTCGGTGGTCGACATCAGCGTCGCATTCTCAGGCAGTTCGTATTCGCGCTGCGAGACGGGTTGATTGTTGCGCATAAAGATTCCCCATCGGTTTTCCAAAGCACGCGCTGCGCACAGGCAGTGCCACGACTGCGGCAGCGCGTAGTGCATATCAGCGTTTACGGGAATGTCTATACAAAGCTTTAGCAATCAGGGGTGAATAAGCCATTGATCTGGCTTTACCTTGATCGAAATTGATTTCACCTGGCATTTGTCGGATTTTTCGCCAGTACAAGCTTGACAATATTTTTTAATACGATCGTTCTATTAAATAGAAATTGATCGATTCTTATTTAAGAATTCAAGCAGACAGCAAATAGCCAGGAGCCGAAAGAGGCATATTTCATTGCTCGCGACAGCGCCGGAGAGTCCGGCAGGCCGGGGCGTTCCGTAGCCGAAAAAAAAGCTGGCGACGGATTGCTCCGTTGCCAGCTTTCTTGCCCTCCGCCTGTAAGGAAGGGGGACTTTCTTCTATGTCACTTGCTGTAGACGTACACACCGCGGCCAGTCTTGCGGCCGAGATAACCCGCCGCCACCATTTCGCGCATCAGCATGGCCGGGCGGTATTTCGGGTCGGCAAATTCGGTGTACAGCACCTCCATCACCGCCAGCATCGTGTCCAGGCCGATCATGTCTGCCAGCGCCAGCGGGCCGATCGGGTGGTTGCAACCCAGCTTCATGCCTTCGTCGATTTCTTCCGGCGACGCCAGGCCTTCGCCCAGTACGCAGAACGCCTCGTTGATCATCGGGCAGAGAATCCGGTTGACCACGAAGCCCGGGTTGTTCTTCACGGTGATCGGGTACTTGCCAAGGTTCTTCGACAGTTCTTCCACCAGCGCGTGCGTGGCATCGCTGGTCTGCAGGCCGCGGATCAACTCCACCAGGGCCATCATCGGCACCGGGTTGAAGAAGTGCATGCCGATGAAGTTGCCCGGCCGGCTGGTGACGGCGGCCAGCTTGGTGATCGAGATCGACGAGGTGTTGGACGCGACGATCACGTTGTCGCCGACGATGCTGTCGATCTGCTTGAGGATCTTGACCTTGAGGTCGAAGTTCTCGGTAGCGGCCTCGATCACGATGTCGGCGGCCTTGAACGCGTCATAGGACGTCGAGCCCGTGATGCGCGCGAGTGCGACGTCCTTGTCGGCTTCGCTGATCTTGTCTTTCTTGATCAGGCGATCCAGGCTGCTGCCCACGGTGGCGATGCCCTTGTTCACCGCTGCGTCGCTGATGTCCACCATCACCACGTCCAGGCCCACCACGGCGCACGCTTGCGCGATGCCGTTGCCCATGGTGCCGGCGCCTACGATGCCCACTGTCCTGATTCCCATCTTGTCTTCCTTGTTGCTGGTTGCTTGATTCTGGCGTGGCGCGCGGCACTCACGGCGCACCGATGTATTGGTCAGGCTTCGCCCAGCGCGGCGATGATGCGCTCGGCGTGCTGGCTGAGGATTTCCGGATCCTGCATGTCGCTGCCGTGGCCGCGCAGGGTGCGCTCGGCGTAGCGCGGCACGATGTGGAAATGCACGTGCGGCACGGTCTGGCCCGCGGCGGCGCCGTTGAACTGGCCGATCGAGATGCCGTCCGGCGAGAAGGCGGCGCGCACCGCGCGGGCGACGCGCTTGGTGGTGCGGATGGCGGCTTCGGCGCCAGCGTCGGACAGGTCGAACAACTCGGCAGCGGGTTCCTTGGTCACCACCAGCACGTGGCCATCCGACTGCGGCATGATGTCCATGAAGGCCATGGTGTCGGCGTCTTCATACACCTTGTTGCAAGGCAATTCGCCACGCAGGATGCGGGCGAAGATATTGTTGGGATCGTACACGGTACTCCTGATTGGTCTTGGTCTTGATCTTCGCTGGCGCTTGCTGCCCGCAAGGCGACGCGGCTGGCGCAAACGTCAAGTTTAACGCAGGGGCCTCGCACGAGACAGCCCCTGGCGGACGGATCACATATTGCGGCGGTACTGGCCTCCTACCTCAAACAATGCATGCGTGACCTGCCCGAGCGAGCACACGCGCACCGCATCCATCAGCACCGCAAACACATTGTCGTTGTCGATCACAGCCTGGCGCAGCCGCTGCAGCATGACCGGCGCCGCATCCGCATGACGGGCGTGGAAGTCCGCCAGCCGCGCAAGTTGCCCCTGCTTCTCCTCTTCGCTGGAACGCGCCAGTTCGAGCGATGGCGGCGTAGCGTCGCCATTGGGATTGCGGAACGTATTGACGCCGATGATGGGCAGCGTGCCGTCGTGCTTGCGCTGCTCGTAGTACAGCGACTCGTCCTGGATCTTGCCTCGCTGGTAGCCCGTCTCCATCGCGCCGAGCACACCGCCGCGCTCGGCGATGCGCTCGAACTCCTGCATCACCGCGTCTTCCACCAGGTCGGTCAGCTCATCGATCAGGAAGCTGCCTTGGTTGGGGTTCTCGCATTTGGCCACGCCCCACTCGCGGTTGATGATGAGCTGGATCGCCAGCGCGCGGCGCACCGACTCGCCGGTGGGCGTGGTGATGGCTTCGTCGTACGCGTTGGTGTGCAGCGAATTGCAGTTGTCGTAGATGGCGATCAGCGCCTGCAGCGTGGTACGGATATCGTTGAAGTCGATCTCCTGCGCGTGCAGCGAGCGCCCGGAAGTCTGGATGTGGTACTTGAGCTTCTGGCTGCGTTCATTGGCGCCGTACTTGTCGCGCAGCGTCACCGCCCAGATGCGGCGCGCCACGCGGCCCAGCACGCTGTATTCCGGGTCCATGCCGTTGGAAAAGAAGAACGACAGGTTGGGGGCGAAGTCATCGATATGCATGCCGCGCGCCAGGTACGCCTCCACATAGGTGAAGCCATTGGACAGCGTGAACGCCAGTTGCGAGATCGGGTTCGCTCCCGCCTCCGCGATGTGATAGCCGGAGATCGACACCGAGTAGAAATTGCGCACCTGATGATGGACGAAGTACGCCTGGATATCGCCCATCACCTTGAGTGAAAACTCGGTCGAGAAGATGCAGGTGTTCTGGCCCTGGTCTTCCTTGAGGATGTCGGCCTGCACCGTGCCGCGCACGTTCTGCAGCACCCACGCGCGGATCTTGGCTTCCTCGCCGGCGGTGGGCTCGCGGTTGTTGTCGGCGCGGAACTTGTCGAGCTGCTGGTCGATGGCGGTGTTCATGAACATCGCCAGGATGGTGGGCGCGGGCCCGTTGATGGTCATCGACACCGAGGTCGACGGGCTGGTGAGATCGAAGCCGTCGTACAGCACCTTCATGTCGTCGAGCGTGGCGATCGACACGCCCGAGTTGCCGACCTTGCCGTAGATGTCCGGGCGGGTGTGCGGGTCCTCGCCGTACAGCGTGACCGAATCGAAGGCGGTGGACAGGCGTTTGGCATCCAAGCCTTCGGAGACCAGCTTGAAGCGGCGGTTGGTGCGAAAGGCATCGCCCTCGCCGGCGAACATGCGGGTGGGGTCTTCGTTCTCGCGCTTGAAGGCGAACACGCCGGCGGTGTAGGGGAAGCTGCCAGGCACGTTCTCGCGCAGCAGCCACTTGAGCACTTCGCCATCGTCCTCGAAGCGCGGCAACACTACCTTGCGCACCGTGGTGCCGGACAAGGTGGTGGTGGTGAGCGTGGTGCGGATTTCCTTGTCGCGGATCTTCACCACATACTCGTCGCCGCTGTAGGCCTTGCGCATCTCCGGCCACATCGCCAGCAGCTTGCGCTCCTGCGCGCCGAGCGCGGCGTCGCGTTCGGTGGCGAGAGCCTGCAGCGCTTCGCCCTGGTCTTCTTGCCCGGAGGCCGCCAGCAGCATGCGGCGCGCCTCGCGCAGTTGCTGGCGCTCGCGCGCCAGCCGGCTCTGCGCGTCCACGCGGCGATGATAGGCGCGCACCGTGTCGGCGATCTCGGCCAGATAGCGGTTGCGCGCCGGCGGGACGATCACGTTCTGGCCGGTGGAGACGCGTCCGCTCAACTGCGGCAGCACGCCGGCCGGCGCACGCATGCCGCGCGCGCATAGCGCTTCGCGCAGGCCCTGGTAGAGCATGGTCACGCCGTCGTCGTTGAAGCGCGACGCCTGGGTGCCGTACACCGGCATCTCCTCGGGCCTGGCATGCCACTGCTCGCGGTTGCGCTGCACCTGCTTGGCCACGTCGCGCCACGCGTCCTGCGCGCCCTTGCGGTCGAACTTGTTGATGGCGACAAAATCCGCGAAGTCCAGCATGTCGATCTTCTCGAGCTGGCTGGCGGCGCCGAACTCGGGCGTCATCACATAGAGCGACAGGTCCACGTGCGCAACGATGGCCGCGTCACCCTGCCCGATGCCCGAGGTCTCGACGATGATCAGGTCGAAGCCGGCCACCTTGCAGGCCGCCAGCACATCGGGCAGCGCCCGCGAGATCTCCGAGCCGGCCTCGCGCGTGGCCATCGAGCGCATGAAGATGCGCGGATGGTTGATCGCGTTCATGCGGATGCGGTCGCCCAGCAGCGCGCCGCCGGACTTGCGGCGCGACGGGTCGATCGAGATCACCGCAATGGACAGCGCATCGCGCTGGTCAAGCCGGATGCGGCGGATCAGCTCATCGGTCAGCGAGGATTTGCCCGCGCCGCCGGTGCCGGTGATGCCGAGCACGGGCGTCTTCACCTTGGCCGCCTCGGCGCGCAGGGTGTCGGCCAGCGCGGGATCCGCCTTGCCGTTTTCCAGCGCCGTGATCAGCTGCGCGAGCGCGCGGCGGTCGCCGCCCCTCATCGCATCGAGCGTGGTGGGGGCATAGCGCGCCAGGTCGATATCGCAGCGCTGCACCATGTCGGCGATCATGCCCGCCAGGCCCAGGCGCTGGCCGTCCTCCGGGCTGAAGATCCGCGCCACGCCGTAGGCTTGCAGCTCGCGGATCTCGTCCGCCACGATCACGCCGCCACCGCCGCCGAACAACTGGATGTGCTCGCCGCCGCGCTGGCGCAGCAGGTCCACCATGTACTTGAAATACTCGACGTGGCCGCCCTGGTAACTGGAGATGGCGATGCCCTGCACGTCTTCCTGCAAGGCCGCGCTGACCACCTCTTCCACTGAGCGGTTATGCCCGAGATGGATCACCTCGCAGCCCGAGGACTGCAGGATGCGCCGCATGATGTTGATGGAAGCGTCGTGGCCGTCGAACAGCGAGGCCGCGGTGACGAAGCGCACCTTATTGACGGGCCCTTTCGGTCCCTGCGCCTGATGGGGAGCGCCAGGTTGAGCGCCGGGTTGAGTGCCCTTCTGCACATCGGAAAGATCGGTCATTGTCTCCACCACGTTCGGTGTTCGGGCTGGTCGCATGACGTCCATGGCTGCCGCTCTGGAGGCGGCTCGGATCTGACACGCGAGCGGTCTGGCTGGCGCCGGCGCAACGGCTTGATTATATGACGTTTACGTTAACGGCAATCAATCCACGGCGGCGCCAATTGCCGCGCGGCGCGGCCAGCCATATGAACATCCTCGCATAGTTGGCGCGACGATGTGGAGGGAGGGAGCGCGGCATCGGGGGAGTTCGATGCCGGCAAATGGCATTCTGCACAGCGCACGACCAGACACTTGGCCAGGCTTCTACCAATACGGATTGGATCGGGATGGCCGGACACGCTGCGCGCGGCCCGGCCGATAGCCTCTCAGAGGCCCGGTTCCGGGCACTGGCCGGCACCGGAGGCACGGCGCTCGCCAAAGCGGTGCTTCAGCGCACTCGCCAGCCCGCCCAGCCAGCGCCACGACGACGGGGCCGGCGTCTCGGCCAGCGTGAAGCGCGCGCCCTCGCTTTCGCCGGACAACCAGACCCGGGCGCCGGCAGGCAGCGCAAAGACGGCTCCCGGCAGCAGCCAGATGTCCGCGTGGTGGCCTTCCACCGTGAGCCAAAGGCGGCCTTCGACTGCCTTCACGCGCTGCCCTTCGCGGGCGCGCCAGCTCACCGGCCGGCCCCGTTCATCGAATTCGAAGATCCTTAGTTCGCGCATTTCATCACTCCTGTTCTGCTGCTCTGCTGTTCTGCATGGCGGCCATGTCTCTCGTGCCCACCGGCCCGGCCGGTGCCGGCACTTCCGCCGCATGCCTTCCATTATTCACAGCGCAAACTACAATCCCATGAACAGTTGCGAACAGTTTGACATGAACTGTTCAGTAGTTTTTCCTGACACTTCCCCCTGCACCCTGCCGATGAAGCTGACCCTCGTTCCCGCCACCGGCGTGCCCCTGACCGATCAGATCGTCAACGAGGTCAAGACCTGGATCAGCGCGCGCGAGGTGCGCCCCGGCGCGCGCCTGCCGTCCATCCGGCAGCTCGCGGCGGAGCATGGCATCAGCCGTTTCCCGGTGATCGAGGCCTATGACCGGCTGGTGTCGCAGGGCCTGCTCGATTCCCGCCACGGGTCGGGCTTCTTCGTCGCGGACAGCCCGCTGCTGGCGCGCGGCGCCAATGGCTGGTCGGACCCGCGTCTGGCAGAGGATTTGTCGGACCATATCCTGGAGCAGTTCAACCATCCCAGCGCCACGCTCAAGCTGGCGGGCGGCTTCGTGCCCGAGAGCTGGCGCGACGTGGAAGGGCTGGCCCAGGCCATCCGCCAGGTCTCGCGCAACGACATCAACAGCGTGATCCACTACGCCACGCCGATGGGCAGCCCGGAGCTGCGCCAGCATGTGCTGACCCGCGTGCGGCAGCTCGGCATCGCGGCGGAGCTGCCGCAGGTGCTGATCACCACGGGCGCCAGCCAGGCGCTGGACCTGGTGGTGCGGCGCCTGCTCAAGCCGGGCGATACGGTGTTCGTGGAGGACCCTGGCTACTACAACCTGTTCGGCCTGCTGCGCCTGCACGGGGTGCGGCTGGTGGGGGTGCCGCAAACCCGCAACGGCCCCGACCCGGACGCCGCCGAAGCGCTGCTGCGCGAGCACAAGCCCAAGCTGTTCTTCACCAACAGCGTGCTGCAGAACCCGACCGGCTCGACCCTCTCGCCGCCGGTGGCGTTCCGCCTGCTGGAGCTGGCGCGCCGGCACGGCTTCCGTTTTGTCGAGGACGATATCTTCTCGGACTTCCAGACCAACTACACCGACCGGCTGGCCACACTGGACCAGCTCGAACACGTGATCTACATCGGCGGATTTTCCAAGACAGTGTCGGCCTCGCTGCGGGTCGGCTACCTGGTGGCCGACAAGGCGCTGGTGAAGGACCTGGTGGATGTGAAGGTGCTAACCAGCATAGCGGGCTCGCATTTCGCGGAGAGCGTGACAGCGGCGCTGCTGGAGCGCGGCGCCTACCGCAAATACATGGAGCGGCTGCGGCTGCGGGTGCGCCAGGCCACCGCGCGCGCGGTGCAGCACCTGGGCGACGCCGGCTGGGAAGTGTATTGCGAGCCGGCGGGCGGCAATTTCCTGTGGGCTCGTACGCGCGGGATCGAGGATTCGCGCGAGCTGGTGACCCTGGCCGAGCAGCACGGGGTGACGCTGGCGCCCGGCAATTACTTCCGGCCGGGCGGCGAGGGCTCGGCCTGGATCCGCATCAACTCCGCCTTTGTCGAGGAGCCGCGCGCGCTGGCCTTCCTGCAGGAAGCCGGCGCGCGCGAACGGTAACCGCGGGCAGCGTCAGGCGCCGCCGTGCAGCACCGCGTTGCGGCGCGCGTAGAGGAAGTAGATCGCCAGGCCAATCGCCAGCCACGCCAGGAACGCCACCCATGTCAGCGCCTGCAGGTGGGCCATGAGGAACAGGCAAAACCCCACAGACAGCAGCGGCACCACCGGCACCCCAGGGCAGCGGAAGGCACGCGGCAGGTCCGGCCGCGTCTTGCGCAGCACCAGCACCGCCACCGAGATCAGCGTGAATGCGGACAGCGTGCCGATATTGATCAGCTCCGCCAGCACATTGAGCGGCACGAAAGCAGCGATGAAGGCAAACACGATGCCCACCGTCCACGTAGCGAAGAACGGCGTGGCATGCACCGGGTGCACCTTCGACAGCCGCTGGGGCAGCAGCCCGTCGCGCGACATGGCAAAGATGATGCGGGTCTGGCCGAAGGTCATCACCAGGATCACCGTGGTCATGCCCAGGATGGCGCCGAGATCGACGAATCCCGCCACCCAGTTCTCGCCCGCGTACTGCAGCGCCAGCGATACCGGATGATCGATGCCCGCGAACTTGGCGAAAGGCACGATGCCGGTCATGATGGCCGCCACCGTCACGTACAGCACGGTGCAGACCGCCAGTGAGCCGATGATGCCGATCGGCAGGTCGCGGCGCGGGTTGCGCACCTCCTCGGCGGCCGATGTCACCGCGTCGAAGCCGATAAAAGCGAAGAACACCAGCGCGGCCGCATTGAAGACGCCGTCCAGCCCAAACGGCGCGAACGGATGCCAGTTGGCCGGCTTGACGTGCCACACGCCCACCCCGATGAAGAGCAGCACCACCGCAATCTTGATGGCCACCATCACGTTGTTCAGGCGCGCCGACTCGCGCACGCCGTAGGACACGACCCAGGTGATCAGCAGCATGATCACAGCAGCCGGCAGGTTGAACAGCGTCTGCACGCCCGGCACGGCACCCGGTGCGGCGGTGAGCATCACCGGCAGGTGAAAGCCGAAGCCCGCCATCAGCGACTGGAAATAGCCCGACCAGCCCACCGACACCGCCGAGGTCGCAAGACCATATTCAAGCAGCAGATCCCAGCCGATCATCCACGCCACGATCTCGCCGAGCGTGGCGTAGCTATAGGTGTAGATGGAGCCGGAGACAGGGATCGCGGAGGCGAACTCGGCGTAGCAGAGCGCGGCAAACCCGCAGGCGAGCGCGGCAATCACGAAGGAGACTGTCAGCGCCGGGCCGGCCGTGAGCGCGCCGGTGCCCGTCAGCACGAAGATGCCGGTGCCGATGATGGCGCCAATGCCCATCAGGATCAGGTCGACGGGACCGAGCACCTTTTTCAACCCATCATCGCGTGCGGCGGCGAGCATGGCCTCGATGTTCTTGGTGCGGAACAGACTCATCGGCGGGTACTCCTGGCGCGCTGGGCGGCTTTGAAAAGCGGCGTATTTTAGCGTGATGGGGTGGGCGGGTTCGTCACTTTCGGGTTGATTGGTGTTTCTTTGATCGGCGTTGGCCTTTGCACCCAAAGGCCATACGACAATCCCCCCGCGGGCGTGGTCGCTGTTTATTTCATCGGCGTTGGTTTTTGCACCCAAAGGAATACGGCAGCCCCCGCAGGGGGATGTCGTATGGCTTTTGGGTACAAAGGCCAACACCGCTCAAAGAAACACCGACCACCCCTTCACTTGGCCACCGGCATCGTAAACTCCGCCCCCTTCCCAATACTGTCCGGCCAGCGCTGCATGATGCTCTTGTACCGCGTATAAAACCGGATGCCTTCCTCGCCATAGGCATGGTGATCGCCAAACAGCGAGCGCTTCCACCCGCCGAACGAGTGCCATGCCATCGGCACCGGGATCGGCACGTTGATGCCCACCATGCCCACCTGGATCTGGCGCGAGAACGCGCGTGCCACGCCGCCGTCGCTGGTGTAGCAGGACACGCCGTTGCCGTACTCGTGGCCGTTGATCAGGTCCACCGCTTCGGCCAGGTCATGCACGCGCACCACCGACAGCACCGGGCCGAAAATCTCTTCCTTGTAGATGGTCATGTCCGGCGTGACGTTATCGAACAGCGTGCCGCCCACGTAGAAGCCGTTCTCGTGCCCGTCGACCTTGTGGCCGCGGCCGTCGGTCACCAGCTTGGCGCCCTCTTCCACCCCCTTGGCGATATAGCCTTCCACCTTGGCCTTGTGCGCGGCGGTCACCAGCGGGCCCATCTCGGCATCGTCTTCCATGCCGTTGCGGATCTTCAGCGACCGTGCGCGTTCGGCCAGGCGCGGCACCAGCTTGTCGGCGACATCGCCCACCGCCACGGCCACCGAGATGGCCATGCAGCGCTCGCCGGCCGAGCCATAGGCAGCGCCGATCAGCGCGTCAACGGCCTGGTCGAGGTCGGCGTCGGGCATCACCACCAGGTGGTTCTTGGCGCCGCCCAGGGCCTGCACGCGCTTGCCGCGCCTGGTGCCTTCGGTGTAGATGTACTCGGCGATCGGCGTGGAGCCGACGAAGGACAGGGCCTGCACGTCCTTGTGCGCCAGCAGCGCGTCGACGGCTTCCTTGCCGCCTTGCACCACATTGAACACGCCATCCGGCAGGCCGGCCTGCTTGAGCAGGTCGGCAATCAGCAGCGAGGGCGAGGGATCGCGCTCGGACGGCTTGAGCACGAAGGTATTGCCGCAGGCCAGCGCCACCGGGAACATCCACATCGGCACCATCACCGGGAAGTTGAACGGCGTAATGCCGGCCACCACGCCCAGCGGCTGGCGCAGGTTCCAGTTGTCGATGCCACCGCCAATGTTGTCGGTGAAGTCGGTCTTGAGCAGGTTGGGAATGCCGCAGGCAAACTCGACGATCTCCACGCCGCGGGTGACTTCGCCCTTGGCATCCGAGAACACCTTGCCATGCTCGCGCGTGATCAGCGCGGCGAGGTCGTCATGGTGGCGGTCGAGCAGTTCCTTGAACTTGAACAGGATGCGCGCGCGCTTGAGCGGCGCGGTCTCGGACCAGGCCGGGAACGCGGCGTGGGCCGCGGCCACAGCGGCGTCCACGTCCTGCGCCGAGCCGAGCGCCACGCGCCCGGCCACGGCGCCCGTGGCCGGGTTGAAGACGTCGGCGAACCGGTCCGACGAGGCGGCGCGCACGGTCCCGCCAATGTAGTGCGCAATGTCGGCGATCTGCCGGTTCTGTGCGATGTTCACGTCAGTGTTCCTTGTCTTGTCTCTGCGGCCACGGCTTTTACGGCATTCGCTGCATTCACGGCAATCACTGCAGTTCTTGCAGCACCTTCTTCACGGTGTCGAACATCTCTTCGATCTGCGCCTCGGTGATGATCAGCGGCGGCGAGAAAGCGAGGATGTCGCCGGTGAAGCGCACCAGCACGCCGCGCTCCAGGCATTTCAGGAAGGCCTCATAGCCACGCGCGCCGGGCTGGCCGGGACGCGGCTCCAGCTCGATGCCGGCGACCATGCCGAGGTTGCGGATGTCCTTCACGTGGGGCGCGCCGCGCACGGCGTGCACCGCGGCTTCGAACTTCGGCGCCAGCTCGGCGGCACGACCGAACAGGTTCTCGTTCTTGTAGATATCCAGCGTGGCGATGGCCGCGGCCATGGCCAGCGGGTGGCCGGAGTAGGTGTAGCCGTGCAGGAACTCGATCGCGCCCGGCGCCGCGGCATTGACCACGGTGTCGTGCACTTCGCGCCGCACCGCCACCGCGCCCATCGGCACGGCCGCGTTGTTGATGGCCTTGGCCATGGTGATCAGGTCCGGCGTGACCTTGAAGCGCTCGGCGGCGGTAGCCGCGCCCAGGCGGCCAAAGGCGGTGATGACCTCGTCGAAGATCAGCAGGATGCCGTGCTTGCTGGTGATCTCGCGCAGCTTTTCCAGGTAGCCCACCGGCGGCACCAGCACGCCGGCCGAGCCGGCCAGCGGCTCGACGATGACGGCGGCCACGTTGGACGGGTCGTGCAGCGCCAGGATGCGTTCCAGGTCGTCGGCCAGGTGCGCGCCCCAGGTCGGCTGGCCCTTGGAGTAAGCTGCCTCGGCAATATTCAGCGTGGCCGGCAGGTGGTCCGTGCCGGGCATCAGGTTAGCCGAGAAGGCCTTGCGGTTGGGGCCGATGCCGCCCACCGCCATGCCGCCGAAACCAACGCCGTGGTAGCCGCGCTCACGCCCGATCACGCGGGTGCGCTGGCCTTCGCCACGGGCGCGGTGATACGCCAGCGCGATCTTCAGCGCGGTATCGACCGATTCCGAGCCCGAGTTGGTGAAGAAGATGCGGTCCAGCCCGGCCGGCATGATGGCGGCCACCTTGGTGGCGGCCTCGAAGGTGAGCGGGTGGCTCATCTGGAACGGCGGCGCGTAGTCCAGGGTCTGCACCTGGCGGGCGACCGCGTCCGCGATCTCCTGGCGGCAATGGCCGGCAGCGACGCACCACAGCCCGGCGCAACCGTCGAGGATCTGGCGGCCGTCATGCGAGGTGTAGTACATGCCGCTGGCGGAGTCGAGCAGGCGCGGGGCCGCCTTGTACTGGCGGTTGGCGGTAAACGGCATCCACAGGGCATCAAGATCGGGGATCACAGTCTTGGCGGCATCCATACATCCTCCTCAGGAGCAATTGGCATTGGCTTGGGCGGCGGCTGGCGCCGCCCGGGTTGTCAGGTGATTCTGGTGAATGCGGCCACTGTAGCGGCCCTGCCCGGCTTAAAGAATATACGGTCGGCAGAACCTCGCCTTACCGTACAGTTAAGAGTGAGGCAACTGTACAGGTCAGGTGATACCCAGGCCGGGAGATCGCACCCGCGGATCCAGCCACTTTGCTCGCCGCAGCGGCTAAAGTCCCGCCAGTAGCCGGATTCACGTTGCAGCGCCGCAAACTCCCGCGCCGCCATGAGGCTTCCCACCGAACCGGTACGGCCGTTAAACTGTACAGGTCCATCCTGACATGTCACGCATGCTTAACCTCGAACTTGTCCGCAGCCGGCGCAGCGGCGACACCCTCACCGAGCAGATCGTGGCGGGCATCGCCAGCCTGGTGGACCGGCGCGTGCTGCGCGCCGGCGTGGCGCTGCCGTCGGTGCGGCGCTTTGCCCAGCAGCATGGGGTCAGCACTTTCACCGTGGCCGAGGCCTACGGCCGCCTGACCGCGCTGGGTTACCTGAGCGCGCGGGTGGGCTCGGGCTACACGGTGGCACACCGCCATGCCCCCGCCGGCCAAGTGCCGGCGGCACGCTGGGAGGCGCCGGGGCTCAACGCCGCATGGCTGCTGTCGGATGTGTTCGCCGATCATTCGGTGCCGATCAAGGCGGGTGCGGGCTGGTTGCCCGGCGACTGGCTCAACGAGGAGGGGCTGCACCAGGCCATGCGCGCCGCGGCGCGGGTGCCCGCCGCACAGGTCTCGGGCTACGGCCACCCTTACGGCTTCGCCGCGCTGCGCGAGCATATTGCCGCCGGACTCAGCCAGTACGGCATGCCGGTGCAGGCCCAGCAAGTGGTGCTGACCCAGGGCGCCACGCAGGCGCTGGACCTCGTGGTCCGCACGCTGTTGCGTCCGGGCGACACCGTGCTGGTGGAAGCCCCCTGCTACTGCAATCTGCTGCAGATCCTGCGCCTTGCGGGCTTGCAGGTGGTTGGCGTGCGCCGCACCGCCAGCGGGCTCGACACCGACGCGCTCGACCACGCCATCCGCACCCACGCGCCGCGCGCGCTGTTCGTCAACACGGTGCTGCAGAACCCCACCGGCGGCACGCTCACCAGCATGAACGCGCACCGCGTGCTGCAACTGGCCGAGCAGTACCGGCTGCTGGTGGTGGAGGACGATATCTACCGCGAGCTGGCGCCGCCGGGCTCACCCATGCTGGCGGCGATGGACGGGCTCTCGCACGTGATCTACGTCAACGGGTTTTCCAAGACCATCACGCCATCGCTGCGGGTCGGCTACCTCGCGGCCAGCCCGGAGCTGGCCAAGGCGCTGGCCCGCACCAAGATGGCCGTGGGGCTGACGTCATCGGAAGTAACCGAGCGGCTGGTGTACTCGGTGCTGACCAGCGGCCACTATGGCCGCCATGTGGCGGCGCTGGCCGAGCGGCTGCGCGCCCAGCAGGACCGGATCACGGAGAAGATGGAAGCCCATGGGCTGGAGGTGATGCTGCGCCCGGAAGGCGGGATGTTCGCCTGGGCAAGGATGCGGCCGGAAGACGGCGGCGACCAGGCCGCGCTGTCGGGCAACCGCCTGGCGACGCTGGCGCTGGAGCACGGCATCTGGCTGGCGCCGGGATCCTATTTTGAACCGGAGGAAGGCGACTCGCCATGGATACGGTTCAACGTGGCAACCAGCGATGAACCCGCGCTGTGGCGGTTTTTTGACGCGCTGCGCAGCAGGCTGGCGCAAGGCGCGGAAACGGAATCCGTTTCCCGCGGCACGCGCGCCCCGCGCGCAGGCATGGTCAGGCTGGCCTGAGCGTCATGGCCTCAGGCCAAGCCAGCCACGTTTGCAGGGTCAGAAGCGATAACGCACGTAACCCGTGTAAAAACCGCTGCCCGGATTGGGCTGCTTGATACCGGCGTTGGAGACGTGCTGGTAGCGGAAGCCGGCTTCGTACGCGGTCTTGGGACCAAAGGCCATGCCCACGCCGATCATGTCGGAGAACTGGAACAGGCTGCCGGAGCGGTGCTCGTCGGAGGTGGCCTTATGGCTCATCATGCGCACGCCGACGGAGGCTTCCAGGAACGGCACCAGCGAGCCGCCGCGCTTTTCCACGCGCAGGATCGGCGAGAAGCCGAATTCGGTCACGTTCTGGTGATTGGTGCCGCTGCGGGCGTTCCATTCGGCCAGTTCGGCCTCCCACTGCAGCTTGGCCAGCCAGCCCTGCGGGTTGCCCCAGGCAAAGCCGGAGTCCCAGTTCACGCCAACTTCGTACTTGTTGATGTTGTGGCCGGGATCGCGGCCAAAGGCCACGTGCACCGCCGGATCGGCATGCGCGGCAGCGCATGCGCCGAGGGCAGCCATGGCGCCAAGCGCCTTGATACGTGTTGCAAGCCGACGGGCAAGGCCGGCGTTCTTCTTATCGATGGTCATGTGCATGGTGGGTGGTAATTACCGCGAAGAATGGCAAGTCCTAGCGAAAACCTTGCCACCTCCCAGCGGCAAAGCCGACCACCCGTACTCAGGACCAGAGGCGTTCCACCACCCAGCCCGCGGTCACGCAGATCGCGAGCCAGGCGCTTAGGCACCCGGCAATAAATCGGTAAGTCATGGTCAATTTCCGCAACAATCGCTTAGGGACAAGCGAATCATTACGGAATTATACATCCGTTCATGAATGTATGTTGAGGCCGGAGAAATCGGGCTAGGGCTCAACGTATCGGTGAGCGATTATGCACCTCCGCGACGGCACATGCTTGCAGCACAGCGGGGGCTGTTGCCGCGCCGCGTCAATCCCCCCGCGCCACGGTGCTTTGGCCCATGATCGCGGCGAAATCCGTTGCCGGCATGGGCCGGCCGAGCAGGTAGCCCTGCGCCGCGTCGCAGCCCTCCTCGGCCAGCAAGCGTTGCTGGACGTGGGTCTCCACACCTTCCGCCAGGGTTCTCATGCCCAGCGAGCGCGCCAGCGCGATGACCCCGCGAATGACCGCCAGGGACTCGGGCGTAGTACCGAGGACCGCCACGAACGATTTGTCGATCTTGAGTGTCGCAACCGGCAGGCGCGTCAGGTAGGCCAGGCTCGAGTAACCGGAGCCGAAATCGTCCAGCGAGGCGCTGATGCCGCAGTGTCTGAGCTCGTCGAGCGCCGCCGCGGCACTGTCGAGGTCGGTCATCAGGGTGTCCTCGGTAACTTCCACGTCCAGCAGCCCGCATGGCACCTCGTGCTCGCGCGCGAGGTCCGCCAGCAAGCCCGCCAGCCCCGGCATGACCAGCTGCCGCGCCGACAGGTTGAGCGAGATCCTTGGCACCGTCAGGCCGGCACGCCGCCAGGCCGCTATCTGGCGGCACACGGCGCGCATGACCCACAGCCCCACCGCCGGCTCCAGCGGCGACTCCAGCAGCACATCGAGAAAGGCGGCGGGAGGCAGCAGGCCGCGCGTCGGGTGTTGCCAGCGCAGCAACGCCTCCGCGCCCGCCAGCCTGCCATCCGGCAGCGACCACTGCGGCTGGAAGTGAAGCACCAACTGGTCGTCGGCCATCGCGGCGTGCAGGTCGGCGCGCAGTTGCAGGCGCTGCCGCAAGCCTTGGGCAAGGTCCAGGTGGAAGACGCGGAACTGGAAACGCCCCGCGGCCTTGGCCGCATACATGGCGGCATCGGCGTGGTTCAACAGGGTGTCGGCGGTGTCGCCAGCCTCGGGCCACTGTGCAATCCCCACGCTGGCACCCAGCAGCAGCGTGTGGCCGTCCACCTGGAATGGCTGCGACACGCCGGCCAGGATGGTGCCGGCAAAGCGCTCGGCCTGTCCCGGCCGCGCGTCGCGCAGGATGAACACGAACTCGTCGCCACCGACGCGCGCGACAAACGCCGAAGGCGCCAGCAGCGCGCGAAAGCGTTCGGCGACCTTGCACAGCAACGTGTCGCCCACGGCATGGCCAAAGGCGTCGTTGACTTCCTTGAAGCGGTCGAGATCGACGAACAGCACCACCACCCCGGCCGCTTGTGGCACTTGCGGCACTTGCGGCGCTTGCGCCTCCATGTCGGCGTGCAGCACGGCTACCTGCGCTTGTGCAGCCTGCTCTGCCGCCTGCGCCACCGCGCGCGCCAGCACCTGCGTGCAGCGCCGGCGGTTCGGCAGGCCGGTCAGGTAGTCATGGTCGGCATGGTATTCCAACTGGGCCGACTGCTGCCGTTCGCGGCTGACGTCGCGAAAGAGCACGGTAAGGCCGTTGGCATCGGGAAAGGCACGCGCTTCGAACCAGCATGCCAGCGGGGCAAAGTAGGCGGTGCAGGTGCATGATGCGCCGCTGGCTGCGGCCTCGTGAAACGTCCGGTAATACGCCGAGCCCATCAGGTCCGGACAGCACTCCCAGATGCCGCGCCCGTCGAGATCCGCACGGCTGCGCTTGAGCCAGCGCGCCATGGTCTGGTTGACGTAGGCGAATCGCCACTCGCGGTCGAGCGACATGACGCCATCCGCGACGCGATCGAGCATCGCGGCAAGATGCGTGGGCAACGCCCCGGCGGGCGGCGTAGTCGCGGGATTGGCATGACAGGGCAAAAGTGGCGCGCGCTGGGGAGAGTCGTCCATGTCGAGGGGGAGGGTCGTCCGAGCACCGCATGCATCACGGTTGACAAGGCGGCAGGTGGCAGGCGTCGGCCGCATTTTATCCTCGAACGCCCCGCGCCGGTATGCCGGCACGTGCCTTCGGCCCAAGGATTGCGCGTCAGTGCCAGCCACGATGCCCCCCGGTCACATACGGCTTCCCCCCGCTAC
>NZ_LZZU01000016.1:0-28322 GCF_014170355.1 Cupriavidus sp. UME77 | reverse complement strand
AGGCTTGGCACCGGCCCCATTGAGCTTGCCCGCCTCGGCGGCCTTGCGCCAGTTGCGCAGTGTCTGATCAGACACGCCCAATTCCGCAGCCAGCTCTCCTGTCGTCTTCCCGGCACGCAGTTGCCTGACCGCCTGTTCCTTGAACTCCGCAGTGAATTCCTGTTTCGGTATCTTTCGCATTTCGCTTCCTTCCAACTAGTTGAGGTTATACCTCACCTCTTGGAAGGCGAAATTTCGGGGGAAGCTCACGCCAGCAAACCTGACAACCAAACTGACGACCAAACTGACGACCAAACTGACGACCAAACTGACAACGAGCCTGACAACACCACGGCGCCAGAGGCTGGCTCGGGCGGCGCTTGCCCGGTTCCGGGCAACGTAGGCGGGGCCTGAACGTCGGCGGCCGCCGGCAATGTCGGCTCGCTCGGCTTCGCGCTCTCTGGCACGGCAGCGAGCTGAGCCGGAGGTGCCGGCTCCTGCTTTGGCGGGACAGGGGCCGCAACGGTCGTGCTCGGCGCAACGGCGGGCCGAGCCGGCTTCATGCGGGCGGCGTCCCGCCACCGCCACCATTCATGGAACAGGCTATCAAGACAGCGCACGGAGCCGCAGGCATCGCGCTTGCTGCGCCACGCGCGGACGTCGGCATCGTTGGTGACGCCGCTGTGCAGCAGCCTCTGCTGTTCGGCATAGATGCGCTCGTAGCGCGTCGAAAGCTCCGCGTTATCGCAGACCAGGTGCCTGTTGCGCGGGCGCCCGTCGGTTTCCAGCGCACATCGCATCCCGTTGCCTTGCGGATCTTCGCAGCGGACCGATCCCGCGCCGGATGCTGACTTACAGTCGATGTCGGATGCCTGCGCCCCATGGAAGACAAACAGGCCCAAGACAACGAGCACGGCCAGGTGTCCTATGACCCTGTTCATCACGGCTCCTCATCCAAGCGGCCACCTCGGCCTTGAGATTCAACATAGTCGATGGCCGCATGGGGCTGCAAGCGCGGGATTGGCGGCGCGATTGGCAGCGCGTGTTGTAGTGCACTTTGTCTGGCGCCGCCAAGCTGCGATGCGCGCGAAGTACCGTATCGATGTCATGCGCCGCGCTGCCATCTTGCCCCTCCTGTGGCTAGACGGCCGGCCAGCCATCATCCATCGCCGCCCTCCCCCTCACCCTCATCGTCCTGGGCGGCCAGCTCGCTCAGCACCAGCGTTTCATGCGCGAGCACGGCCGCCAGCGAAAGCAGATGGCTCTGCGTCTCTTCGGTGATGTTGCACAAGGAGCCGCCGGCGGCGTTCTCGACAGCCACCGAAAGCAGCGCGTTGAGTTGCGCGGCTTTTTCGGCGGCGAGGCTTAGCGGGCTTTCGGAAGGGGCGTGAGCCGTGAGGAAGGTGTCACGCCCGGCGCGCTGGGCGGTGATGTTGTAGTGCGGGTACCTATGCATCGGGCGCCCTCCGTTGGGAGGCGCGCAGGCGCTGGCAGAGGATAGAGGGCTTGGAAGGTGCGATTTGCCCGGGACGAGCAAGCGAAGACTGGGGCATGGGTATGCCTCCTTTTTCACGCGGATTGATGGTGGATTGGTCACCTTTTTCCGCGGGCTGCTAAACCCGGTCGCTGTGGTTGCAACGACCTGCGCAGTATAACGGCACAAAGTACGCTCCAAACCACCCGCTACAAAAAGTCACACTGCTACACCATCAGCCGGTAAAAAGCACCAAATCGACGTTGACCAACCCTTTCCGGGCTTCAACCGCACCCTAGGCCAGCCGTTTCGCCAGCTCTGCACCGTGGGCAAAACCCGCCGTCTCCGCCGCGTCTGCCGTGGGGAACAGGTCCGTTACCTTGGACGATTCCAGCAAAGTCCCGGCGGCCCGGATGTTCGTGCCCGGGCGGCAGACCCGCACCGTGTACTCCCAGACCGTAGGCGTTCTCGGCCGCACCTGCACTTGTACTTCATGGGTCTCGAAAACCCGCTTCTTCCACGCGTATTCTTTAATCATGGCTGTCTCCGCTTTTTATGGGAGAACCGCAACTTAGCCGGGCGAACGCTAGTCGTTCAAGCGCGTATCGCAAGCGTCATGGCGGTTGCGGGCTACCGTTGCGTTCTAACCATCATCGTATCAAATCGCGCAATGCCTGCTCATCTCGTGCAATCCCGGCTTGCATTTTTGCCAATTGCGCAACACATGGCGCGCCCGCGCCGGGCATGACAGGCACTGGACAATCTGCCGGCGGGCAATCATTCTATGGGTCCCGCCCGCCCACGCGTGCGCCAGCCAGATTGCACCATGACGCTCCCTACCCTGCTGCTCTTCCTCTTTGCCTCGGCCGTGACCATTGCCACCCCCGGCCCGACCGTGCTGCTGGCCCTGAACAACGGCTCCAGGCATGGCGTACGCAAGGCGTGCTGGGGCATGGCCGGGGCGCTCGCGGCCGACGTCATCCTGGTCGTCACCGTGGCCGCAGGGCTTGGCGCCGTGATCGCCGCGTCCGAGGTTGCCTTCGAGGCGATCAAGTGGTTTGGCGCGGCCTACCTGGCGTATGTGGGGTGGAAGATGCTGGGCTCGAGCAAGGCGCCGCAGACGGTACCGGAGACAACACCGGTGCCGACACCGGATACGCCTTCGGATTCCGCTGCCGCCCGGACGCCGGCTGCGGCGCGGGGCCGCGTCCTGTTCTCACGCAGTTTCCTGGTGGCGCTGACCAATCCCAAGGCGCTGCTGTTTATCTCGGCCTTCCTGCCCCAGTTCATCGATACGAGCGCGGCGCTGCTGCCGCAGTACGCCATCCTGACGCTGGCCCAATGCCTGTTGAACCTGGCCGTCATGCTGCTGTACGCGGCGTTGGGCGCGCGCATCGTGCACGCCTTTCGTGGCGACGGCATGCGCTGGCTGAACCGGCTGTCGGGCGGCACGCTGATTGCGCTGGCAGGCGGGCTGGCGTTTTACCGCCGCGCACAAACCTGAGGCACGCAGCACCGCTGCCGCACTATCGCGCCCAATCGGGCAAAAAAAGGGCAAAAAAGGGCCAAACCATCATGCCGAAGCCCCAGATCCTGACCTATATCGACGCCGGCACCTCCGACGGGACCTCGCGCCTGATGCGGATGATCGGGCAGCAGTTGCTCCCCGGTGCGTACGAGATCCGGGCGGTCATGGCCGACGACATCCGGCAAGACGAGACGCTCTTCGATGATGCCGTGATGTTTGTCATGCCGGGCGGCGCGGACCTGCCCTATTGCGCAGCCCTGAACGGCGCGCCCAACGCGCGCATCCGGCGCTTTGTCGAAGAAGGCGGCGCCTACCTGGGCATCTGCGCGGGCGCGTACTACGCCTGCAGGGAACTCGCGTTCCATGCCGGCACCCAAGGCGCTATCTGCGGCCCGCGCGAACTGAGCTTCGTGGATGCCGTCGCGGTTGGCTGCTTGCCCGAACTCACCCGGGGCGTCGCTTATGACGCAACGCCGCGCAGCACCGCGGCGGCAGAAATACGCACGACCCATAGCCTGACCCATGCCCCGATCACGCTGTATGCGCACTACCACGGCGGCTGCCGCTTCGACTTCGGCGATGCAACAAACCACGCGGCGCAGATCCTGGCCGTGTACACGGGCCTGGAAGGCACCCCGCCCGCCATCGTCAGCGCCCCCGTGGGCAAGGGCTGCGCCATCCTCACAGGCATCCACCTGGAAATCTCGGACCGCGAGTGCAAGGACGCCCTGCGCGGACACAGCGACATGACGGCGCACCTGCACGTTTGCCGCAAGCTGGCGCAAACGGGAGAGGCCCGGCTGACGGTGTTTCGCCACTTGCTGGCGCATGCCGGGTTGATGCTGGGCTGACTGGCGTCTCAACTCAGAAAACTATTCAGAAAATCGAATGCCCGCTCAACGTGGTCAGCCACTCCAGCGCCTGCACCCCGGCCAGCGAATTGCCGCTGTGGTCCAGCCCCGGTGACCAGACGCACACGGCCCACCTGTCGGGCAGCACTGCCACAATGCCGCCGCCCACGCCGCTCTTGGCCGGCAAACCCACCCGATAGACAAAATCCCCCGCAGCGTCATAAGTGCCGCAGGTCAGCATCAGCGCCGACAGCCGCTTGGTGGGGCTGGCGTCCAGCACGCGCTCGCCGCTCCACGGCACCACCCCGCCATGCGCCAGGAACAGCGCCGCGCGCGCCAGGTCCTCGCAGCTCATGGTGATGGCGCATTGGCGGCAATAGGCGTCGATGACTTTGTCCACCGGCATCTCGAGGCGGCCAAAGTCCTTCATGAAATACGCCATGGCGCGATTACGGTCCGCATGCTCGCGCTCGGACTGCGCCACGCGCGGGTCGTAGTCGATCGCCGGGTTGCCGCTGAGCCGGCGCAGGAACTGCACCATCGCGGTCTCCGCCTGGACAAAACGGCTGCACAGCACGTCGGTCACCACCAGCGCGCCAGCGTTGATAAACGGATTGCGCGGCTTGCCTTGCTCGTACTCCAGTTGCACCAGCGAGTTGAAGGCGTTGCCGGAAGGCTCGCGCCCAACCCGCTGCCACAGGTCCTCGCCCAGCAGCTGGAACGCCAGCGTGCAGGCAAACAGCTTGGAGATGCTCTGGATGGAGAACGGCACCGCTGCGTCGCCCACGCAATGGCTGCGGCCATCGGCAAACACCAGCGCCATGCCGAAATGCGTGGCGGGTACCTTGCCGAGCTCGGGGATGTAGTCAGCTACGCGCCCCTGGGTGAGCAAGGGCGCGATGTCGCGGTGGATGCGTTGGAGGATGTGTGCGTAGTCCATGCCGGGCCCGAAGAAACGTTGCTGGCAACATCCTACAGCCCGACGGGCCCCGCCGGAACTCCGCGCGCCATGGCGCGGCTAGTATTAAGCCGCCACCGCGCCACCCCGGTCCAGCGACGCCGACACCCCCACCGCCAGCAGCGCCAGCGCGGCCACTGCCGCACCCAGCCACGGCAGCTGGGTCAGCGGCAGGCCGGCGCTGATCATCAGCCCGCCCAGCCACGCGCCGGTGGCATTGCCCAGGTTGAACGCGCCCTGGTTCAGCGTGGACGCCAGATTGGGCGCGCCCTTGGCCTTGTCCAGCACGCGCACCTGCGTGGCGGGCACCACGGCAAAGCTGACCATGCCCCACACAAACAGCGTGAACAGCGTCGGCACCGGAAAATGGCTGGTCCACGAGAACACCAGCTGCACCACCGCCACCGCGGCCAGCAGGCTGGCCAGCGCGGGCATCAGCTTCCAGTCGGCCAGCTTGCCGCCGGCCAGGCCGCCCACCGTGATGCCAGCCCCGAACAACAGCAGCACCATGCTCTCCTGCTGCGCGGTGAAGCCCGTGACGTCACGCAGGATGTAGGCGATGTAGGTGAACACAGTGAACATGCTGACCGATGCCAGCGTGCTGATCAGCAGCGCCAGTTGCACCTGCGCCGCGCCGACGGAGCGGAACTCGCGCAGGATGCTGCCGGCCTGCATCGGGATGGCCTTGGGCAACCAGGCCACCAACGCAGCCGCGGCGGCCACGCCGATCACGGTAACGGCCCAGAACGTGGAGCGCCAGCCCAGCACATGCCCAAAGGCGGTGCCAAACGGCACGCCGAGCACGTTGGCCACCGTCAGCCCGGTAAACATCAATGCCACCGCCTGCGCGCGCTTCTCGCGCGGGACCAGCTCCGCGGCCACCACCGCGCCAATGCCGAAGAACGCCGCGTGGCAAAACGCCGTGACCACGCGCGCGGCCATCAGCAATGCATAGTTGGGCGCCAGCGCGCACAGCGCATTGCCGAGGATAAACAAGCCCATCAGCCCCACCAGCGCGGTTTTGCGCGGCCACTTGTTGGTCAGGATGGCCAGGATGGGCGCGCCCACGGCCACGCCGATGGCATAGCCCGAGACCAGCATGCCGGCGGCCGGCGCGGAAACGCCAAGATCGGCGGCCACATCGGGCAACAGCCCCATGATGACGAATTCGGTGGTGCCAATGCCAAAGGCCGCGGCAGCCAGCGCGAGAAGCGGTAATCGCATGATGTTGTTATTGAAAAACGAGAGAGAGATCGGTGAAGCTTGCGCCTGCGGTGCGCACAATCGGCGCAGAGGGACACCGCGCACGCCGTGGCGGGAAGAACGGCTAGCCACGTGCGGATGAATGGCGCATGACAGCGCGCCGGCACGATCGCGCAAGTGCCGCATTTTGCGCCAATTTCGCGCAGCGCGTTGGCGGGCGCGGGAAAGACCCTGCACCCGGAGCGGTCGCAAGGCCATGGGCTACGCAGTACTACTCAGCGCCTGTGCCCAAGCGCGCGCAGCCATTGCACGGTACTACGCAAGCCCGCTCAAAAGAACACGCTGCGGATCAGCGGCGCGGCCAGCACGCTGACCAGCCCCGCGATCATCATCACCAGCGATGCCACTACACCCTGCACTTCACCCAGCTGCCTCGCCTTGGCCGTGCCGGCACCATGCGCAGCGGCGCCGAAGATAGCGCCTTGCGCCAGGCGGCTGCGCACCGAGGGCAGGCAGGCCAGCACGGTCTCGCCAATCGCCATGCCCGTCAGCCCGGTGATGACCACAAAGATCGCGGCAAGATCGGGCGGCCCGCCCAGCGCGCGCACCGCATCCACGGCGAACGGCGTGGTCACCGAGCGCACCGCCAGCCCCTTCTGCAGCATCACCGGCAAGCCAAAGCCACGTGCCAGCCAGACCGAGCTCAGCACCGACGTCACCACCGCCGCCAGCACGCCAACCGAGATCGATAACCAATGCTGGCGCACCAGCGCACGGTGATCGTAGATCGGCAGCGCGAAGGCGATGGTGGCCGGGCCAAGCAGCCACATCAGCCAGCGCGTGTCGGCGATATAGTCGCGATACGGCACATGCGCGGCCAGCACCAGCGCGATCAGCACCACCGGCGTGGCCAGCAGCGGCATCAGCCAAAGCCGCGCACGGCGCGCATAGAGGCGCTTGTTGAAGTAATAGAACGCGACGGTTGCCACCAGGCTCAGCGCCGCCAGCACGGAGTCATGCATGGTGCTGCTGCCGGTTGTGCGTGGCACGGCGCGCGCGGCGCGCCAGCCTGCGTTCGAAGCGGACCACCTGCTCTACCACCAGCGCCGTCACCACCATCACCGCGAGCGTGCTCAAGGCGATCACCGCGCAGATCCGCAAGCCCTGATGCCGGACCAGCTCCGGATACTGCACCACCGCCAGCACCGCCGGGATAAAGAACAGCAACATCTCGCCCAGCAGCCAGTCCGCCCCGCGACGCACCCAGCCACCGCGCACCGCCCCGCTGAACAGCAGCGCGGCCAAGGCCAGGAGCCCAAGCAAACCGGCCGGCAATGGCAACCCCAGCCGCCCGCGCAGCCAGTCCGCCAGCAGCCACAGGGCCGACAGCGCCACCACCTGGGTCAGCGCGATGGCGCCAGTGCGCAGGCGGGCACCGGGCGGCTGCGGCAAGGTCGCGGAGGTGGGGGAAGTAACGGATGTGGGGGAAGCGGCAGGAACAGCGCGTTGCATGGAGGGCATTCAAGCTATGGCGCCACGCAAGACGTGGCAGTGACGCTAGTGTACGAAGCGCACTTCGATATATAAAATGAATATAAATTATCGATTCGATGCCATATTGGAATGGCAAGCCGTGATCACCCATGCACGCCACATCCGAGGAGCCCCATGGATATCCGCGCCCTGCGCTATTTCGTTGAAGTCGTCCGCCAGAACGGCTTCACCCGCGCTGCCGAAACCCTGCATGTGACCCAACCGACCATCAGCAAGATGGTCAAGAGCCTGGAAGACGAACTCGGCGGCCCGCTGCTGCTGCGCGAAGGCCGCACGGTACAGCTCACCGACGCCGGCGAGGTCGTCTTCGCCCGCAGCCAGGCCGTGCTGGCCGAAGTGGCACGCCTGCGCCAGGAGGTCGCCGAGGTAGACGGCATGGCGCGCGGCGAGCTCAAGGTAGGTATCCCGCCCATGGCTGGCCGCTACCTCGCCCCGGTGATCGGCGCCTATCGCCGCCAGTACCCCGGCGTCAAGCTGCGGCTCAGCGAGCAAGGCGGCCGCGCGCTGGAAGAAGGCGTAGCCACGGGCCAGCTCGACCTCGGCGTCACGGTGCTGCCCGCCGCCGTAGCCGGCCTGGCCAGCCTCACCGTGACCCGCCAGGCACTGGTTGCGGTATTTCCCGCCGAGCGCGCACCACGCCGCGCCGGCGCGGTCCGGCTAGCCGACCTCGCCACCCTGCCCTTTGTCATGTATGAGGACGACTTCGTGCTGTATCGCGTCATCCTGGACGCCTGCGAAGCCGCCGGCTTTGCGCCGCAGATTGCCGGGCAGAGCCGGCATTGGGACTTTATCGGCGAACTGGTCGCCGCCGATGTGGGCGTCGCGATCCTGCCTGCGCCAATTGCCGGGCAACTGGATCCCGAGCGGGTAGCGATCCGGCCCCTGGTTGTACCTGAGCTGGTGTGGGAACTGGGGCTGGTCTGGCGGGAGGGATATTTGTCGCGCGCGGCACGCGCCTGGCTGGTTTGTTGTGAGGAGGCGTTTGGGGCGGGACGAAAGGATGCGGTATGAGCTGATGCGTTGGGACTAGCAGCTCTTGGCCGATGGCGCACAGAGGAAACAAAGGAAACAAAGGGAAACACAATGAAGCTCACCAGCAAGATCTCCCACTATGACAGCAGATGGCCTGCGCTCTTCCTCACCGAGAAAGAGCGCATAGCAAAGGGCCTTGGCACCGAACTTGTCGGTATCTATCACGTCGGAAGCACCGCTGTTCCAGGACTCGCGGCCAAGCCAGAGATCGACCTCTTGGTTGAAGTCTCAGCGCATCGCAACGAACCAGCCCGAGACAGCTTCATGAGCGCACTGGGTTACGTTCGAGGAAGCGATCTTTCGGCCGGACACCATTTCTATCGTCGCGATATGGATGGGGTGCGAACGCACAAGGTGCATGTATGTGTCAGTGGCCACTGGCAGATTGAAAGAATGCTCCGATTTCGCGATCTTCTGAGGAGCGATCCCGTTGTTCGACAGCAGTATCAGGATTTGAAATTTGAGCTCGAAACAAGCAACCGCGGCGGCATCGCCGAGTACCTTGCGAAGAAGGCCCCGTTTATTGACGCCTTGATGGGAACGCGTCCGAGTTCAGCAAAGTGATAATGGCGCAGGTGCCATTCTGCCGGCCCGGACTTCGACCGCTCATGTCGCGGCTGATCGAAATTGGCAGCGCACGGAAGCGCGAGAGTGAAGGGCCAAGACCGGACCTCTACCAGCTTCCTTCCAACGGCCGACCGCCGATTGTTCCGTGGAACAAAGATGCCAGTCTTGCGCGAAGCGATGAAGCCTGGCGCCATCGGAGCTGCCTCATTCGGAATTGGTAAGATGCGGCCTGGCAACCTAAGCGGAGTCTCAACCCGTAATGTTCGACAAGCGACCGGAATTTCGGCGTCCGGTAGTGCGCCCCTATCGGGCCTCCAGTTGGCGTGGAATGGCTGACACAATATGCAGCGTGCTTGTCAAAGGTTTGAAGGTCGTCGGCATTCTCATCTTCCTGGTCGTGACCCTGGCTTCTGGCGAGAGCGATCTTCCAAGTGCACGCACGGTATGGCGCGGAGCCGTCCTTGCGATCGTAGTGGCCCTGCTCTTGTGGGTGGCCTACTACATAGGCCTGCTGCGCTAGCTGTTCGGATGCACTCACCCTACCCCTCGTCGAGCGGCCGTTCCTGGGTGGAGCCATGCAGTTCGGCTACCGTCCTCAAGCAGAGGCGGTCTATGAAACCTTCGTCGCAGTCTGAATATGGCCGGTGGACGTCAGGAATTCAACGGATCTACCAAACGACTGCTCCATGTCCGGCGGCATAACCAATATGGTCAACTTTGGCATGGACATTTGGTCGAGTAGCGAATCGCAAAGCTCGGCGTAATCTGTCCACAGCCTGTGCATTCCTTCAGCGCCTTTCAGGCTCCTTCGGCGCGAGTACGGGGTTGTTTCGAGGTACGCGGAGACCCGGGTTGTCCATGCTTCCCCTCGGTGAAGCGCGGTGCCGCGGGAATGGTCGGTCGCGTCGACACTGCGCAGGTAGATAGCGACCGGCGAAAGGGATTGGACGATGCTTTCAAATTCTGCAATGTAGCCACGAATTCCACCCTGCTCTTGCTCCATCATGAAGCGGACGGTGCTCTGAAAAAGGCTGCCTTCAAGAATACATAGGCCGTTCGTGGAACGATACCGCTCCGCGAAACGTTGCCAGCCCTGCAGGCAACGCGCGCAATAGCCAGGCTGTCGCCTTGACGTGGTAAGCCCCGCAGGATGCACCGGGTGCTCCTGATCTTCCTCCCGATACCACCTGGCTTCGCACCCGATCGAGCCCGCAAATACGCAGAGCCGCTCCGCAAGGGTGCTCTTGCCAATTCCTGGCAGCCCATCGATCAGTACGAGCTTCAAAATTCAGCGCCTGCTTCCAAAAGCAGTCTCCATGATTGCCGACAAGGTACCGCGTCGACCGAACGTCGCCTTCCGGCCGGGATAGCCGCGTGCAGGCGGACGGCGGTAGCCCAAAGGGACATTCCGTCTCCTCCCCAGCTGACATTTGCAGAAGTCACTTACATCTGATGGAATCGAGGACAGCACCTACGTCATACGGGCATGCGTACCACTCACGCTGACCTCGTTAGCGCTCCGATTCGCACACGAACCTCGCGTAAAGCTGATTGAAAGAGAGGGTGGCATTGTTCGGGCAAGTCCTGCTGCAGCGGGTGCCAATAAAATGCAAACGTGTGGCCACCGTCGTCGCTAGTCTCGAAGGTCCACTCGTCAGGCAATTCCGCCCCCGACTCGCACAGTTGGAAAGACCAGATCTGTTCCTGATAGGAAGCGTTCCAAAGGCCGAGATCCGAAACCACGTGAGCGTCGCAAATCCCTGACTCTTCAAAGAGCTCGCGAATCGCCGCCTCCGGCCAAGACTCACCCTGCTCAATGGTGCCCTTTACCAACTGGAAGCCTGCGGCAGGATGCTTGAATGCGAGGATATGTACGATACCGTGACGACTGCGCAAAACAACCGGGCACGCTTTTGTTGCGATCATGTGGCTCCTTGCTCAGCACTCATTTTCCGAATCGAACCTTTCCTGCTGGCGCTGGCGCCTACTCCATGAATCTCGGCCACTAAATCGTCTTTGAAAATGGAGCGAGAATGCTTCATTGCCCCGATTCCTGAGCATGTTCGGAGGACGATGCGACCCACTCATCGGTAACGTGATCGTAGGTAAATCTAGCGATCGGCATCACACTTAGTTGGTAGAGTTCGTCTTGCTCGTCCGGCATCACTTGCCATTCGCACGGACGGACACCATATCCTTGCTCTGCATCTTGTTTGGCTTCCTCCAACGTTGAGTACCAATGATCTCCCTCAACCTGGCGAGTCGAAAACGAGAAGTAGCGGATGAGCAGAACGCCGTCAGCCAGCCCGAGGATCAAAACGGATTCTATAATGGGCAATTCGTGTGAGTTCGCTTTCGCCCACAAACGCATGATTTCTCCAATAAATTTTCTCTCGTACTGATTTCTGACGATCTTCGGTGGAGTTTCGAACGCCCGTCTTCGGCCGTGAGCAGCAAGGCAATGGCAACTACCTTGGTCGCGCCAGAACGAACATTTTCCGGATGCGGATCCGGCCATTCTGGCGCACGTCACACCCGCCTCCGCGAGCTTCATTCGAAATGGGCCCTAGCTATTCCCTTTAGCGTAGGTTGAGGCTTAGGCCGGAGAAATGCTCCTGACAAACATCCAACTCATCCACTTGAGTCCGGAGGATACACGACGAAACGTTGCCTCCCCGCGTCTCGACGTGTAGCCGACTGCATACACAACACGCATACGCTGAGCGTCTAGATCTAAGGATTCCGAATGGAGGTGATCGTAGAGCACGTTTCCGTCCCCCTTTTCCCAGCTACAGTTACATAGCTCCGAAGCTCACTCGCGCATCCCTTCGGCGCGAACGACAACCCCTCGCCCCCTCCCCAGCGTACGGCATCGCACAGACTCCCGCTACAGCGGCACGTAACATACCCTCTCGGCCCCCCGGCCCATCAGCCGGCAGAGAAGTTGCACCGCCGATTCTGCCAACGCTGATGATTGCCATTGCCATCAGGAGTAGCCATGACGACAGAAGCTGAGAAGAAGCTGTGGGCAGAGTTCGACGATATCGCATCCAAGAGCGAGAATGAAGACGTTCAATCCATAGTCAAGGCCATCAAGCTGCATGCGCAAGTGATGAGCCTTCGGCTCGGTGCTCTTGAGGCGAACGCAAATATCTCGGCCAAGCATCCAGCAAAGTGACGCGGCCCGGTGCGATCGCCTCGTGCCTGGCACGGCAGGCCCTTGCACTGCCCCATCGACACCTGCCTCCCTGGGCTTGCACAAGAAACCCATGCAAATGCACACTAGCGTACCGACCTGATCCCTGTCCGCGCCCAATGTTGGGTTAGATGCCGATCCGACAAGCATGGAGTCCTTCGAGATGGACGCAAGCCCAATCTAGCTATCTCGAAGTCACAGTTTGATGAGGAGGAGCAACTCGGCCTTTGCGCGGACGAAGCGAAGGCGATAGCAAGGCGACTGAATGAACGCCCGTGCAAGACACCAAACTTCGATACACCGGCTGAACGATTCCATCAAGCTGTTTCATCGACGGGTTGAATCTGCCACCAACGACGGCCATCCGCTCGAGCTACTCTCTACGCAAAGCCCAAGTCAATCCGGGCTCAATTCGAGCGCTGCTGCCGGTGCCGATTCAACTCGCTAAGGTATGAGCCGGGTATTTGCTTCAGTTCTCCATCTGGTCCGAGTACCCCGATGGATGCGTTGTCTACGGCAACTTGGAGACCCGATGGCACCGCGAAGAACTTGGCCAAATCTGGCCGGTCAACACCGAGTTGATAGAGCGAGGTTTTGAAGAAGCGCGTCGGGTCCTGTGAACCAGCGTTGTCATCCAAGTCTGCGAGCCACCAGCCAGAGTCCGTGTCCTGGACGGGTCCGCGCGTCAGCAGTATTCGGCTTGCAGTCTTGTAGTTCACGTGCACGACAGCGCTCTGGCGCAGCGATGGAAAGTCAGGATCCACCTGGGGCGAGAGGCTTTGAAGCATATCGTGCTGATTGCGTAAGTGCATCAGCGTGTTGTCAACCGCGTCAATGAACTTCACGGGGACAACCTTCATATCGGGCTCCATCACCCGTAGATATCCGGCCGGCCCCTCTTCGAGCATCGTGAGCATCCATCCAACTTGCAGACTCTCACCGCCTCGGAATCTCTCGCCGTCGGCAACCCGCTGTTCAAGAAATCTTAGAAACCAAGTAACATCGTCTGTCGGAACCACGCGGTTTGAGACCCGAACCTGAAATTCCGGATGATTGAACCGCTTGCAAGCTGTAGTCGCGTAGACCACTGCGGCATTTGGTTGCTCCAGAGGTACCTTTTTGCCGAACGACGAGAACGGTGAGCGAAGACGCATGATTCCCCTGTTTCAGGTGACTGGCGGCACGACAGATACTGAATGGCCGCAGTCTAAAGGCCCTTCCTGGCCGGATTTGTCAACAAACGACAGCTCCTTGATCACGGCATCGGAATCGATGAACGCTGAAACCTGAGTCGCGGCGGATGGCATCAGCATCCGATACTCATCACTCAAAAATTCCGTGACCTCGACCTCCGACCACGGACCGAGCGAGGCCGTATAGTCGCAGAATTCCTCCTGGATCTCACGCCATGACAAGTAGGGCTTTCTCGACAGAAGTATTCTCGTGCCCGCGTAGATGATGTGGATAAACGCCATGGATAGTCGATACTCGATGTGCACTATATCTGTTCTTGGCCGCAAGCGATCTTCTCAAGCCGCGACGCCCACTTCAAGCAAGCGCCGCGCAAGCAATGCCTGCGAGCGATTGGTGAGGTTGCACAGCAACTTCATCATGCCCGGCTGCGCCAACACTTCTGTATGCGCGGGACTCGGTCGCGTCCAGCTACTCCCTTCCGTAGCAAGCCATATGTCAATAGCCCAAGCCAGATCCTCACGAGTTCGCTCATCCGGCTCGCATAGCTGCCCCACAAAGGCAACGCAAACCAGATAGTCCCATTTCTCTCGCCTGGCAATCCTCAGCGCCGTGATGTGATCTCCGTATTGCTCGAGCATGCCGCGTAGCTGGGCGAGCGAGACAAAGGCACCATGCCTTACGCACAGAAGAGCGGCAGTCCTGCGAACCCGGCGAGATGGGTCTTGCATGGCGCGAGCGGCGATATCGTCTTTGGTGGACGGCGCGAGCTTCGCCATGAGAATCAGGGCCTGCGCGCGCACCTCCACGTGCGCCGATTGTGTGTGCTGCCCGATGACTGGCAACGCCTCTTTGCCTTGCAGTACCCCGAGTAGAGACAACACCGCTCTGATCTGCCCGGGTCTCAGGCGTCCCGAATCCAGGGTGTCGACGCAGTGACGCAAGACATCAAAGCCGCGCTGCATCAGCCACCGCGCCGTGCTATAGCGCAGGCTGCCCTGGGGATCAAGGAGCGCGCGCTTAGCGAAGTCCATGGCAGCGGGGTCGTCTTGCTCAAGGATGGACCGCAGGGCGGCGCGGCGCACAGGCCCAAAGGTAGATGTCATTGCCAGTTCAATGCAACGCTGCTGCTCCGCGTGCGGAACCTTGTCGATCAGATTTGCTGCCTGACGGGCAAGAACAATATCACCAGATGCCAAGCCAAGCCTAACCAGGTCGACGATCGACTGGAGCCCATGATCGAGGCAAACGGCAAATGCGGCGCGGCGCAGCCTCATATCCGTGCTGGACAGTGCGCCGGAGATAGCTGCGCTGCCGCCTGCCTGGACAAGCTGCTGTTCGAATTTGGCAAGCCAGGGGCCATGATCGGTGCGCATTGCCTGGGTCAGGCTCCGGAGCTTCGGTAGCAGCGGCGCGAAGAGTTCGGCCGGCGTCGTCGCAAGCAGCGTGAGCAGCCCATCGCCGGCGACCTTGCGAACCTGGGGCACCCAGTCGTTCAGGCGGTCTGCGATGGGCGCAAGGAATCGCGGGTCGCCGATTTCCACGCACCGGGCAATGCCTGCCTCCCTTACGTAGCCGGAATAGTGGCAAATCGCCTCCGCCAGCAGTTCGCGATCATCCGTGGCCGCGATCCGCGCGAGCGCGGCCCGAAGAGGAACCGGATTGCTCTTGGGGAAGTAGATTGTCTCGTGCGGTGCATCCGCAGGAGGCCGTAGGCAGAAGATCTTTGGGATCAGACTCATTTCCGTTCAATCGTAGGTTTGTTGACAAATTTCCTGCCTCACAACTCGGTTTTCCACAAGGACGAGGCCCTGTAGATTTCCCTGCGGTGACTGCGGACGAGACCAGCATCAAAAATGCCAGAGCAAGAAAACGAACGTTCATCAAAATAATCGGAGTTATTCCGGACAAGTTTCTGTAGCTTGCTAGTTCCAACCCGAGATTGAACCGGTGCCTCTGCCGATCTAGCCATCAATACTGAAACACCAACTGCAACCCGGCCGTCACCCCCGCCGTATGGAACGCCGTCGGCTTATAAACCGGCATACCCAAAAACAAGTCATACGACACCGCCCCCAGCTTCGACCCCAGCCCGCCCTTCAGCCCGATCACCGCGCCCGCCAGTTGCGTACCCACCAGTCCCTCGGTCGACGGCCCAAACACGCGCCCATAGTCCAGCCCCGCGTACAGCGCCTGCCCGCTCCCGCCCAGCGGCGCCTGTAGCTCATTGCGCCAGTAGAAACCGCGCTCCCCCGCCAGCAGGCTTTCGCCATCAAAGCCGCGCACCGTGTACCGGCTGCCGATGGTCAGCGCGTCGATATAGAACAGGCGGTCATTGGTGAACTGCCCGCGGATCGTGGTGACATAGCGCAGCGACTGCTGCGCCAGCTTGAACGGCACCGACAAGTTCGCATCCAGCACAGCCATGCGGTAACGCCAGGTGGGGCCGCCCAGCTGGGCCAGCGTATCGGGCTGCGCGCCAAGGCCGGCCACGCCCTGGCGGTAGGCCAGGCTGCCGTCGAACTGGGCGGCGCCGAAGTAGTGGCGATCGGTGATGCCCACCTCCACCACCGTGTTGTTGCGCCGCTGCTGCTCGATCTCCGTATCCTCGATAAAGCTCTTGCCAAAGCGCTTGGACAGCCGGAACTGCAGGCCGAGCACATCGTTCTGGCTGCGGCTAAGCACCCGCTGCAGCTTGAAATCCACCGTCTGTGAATTGCCGCTGGAGACAAAGGTCTGGTTGACGCCGGCAATCTGCTGGTAATAGGTGCTGGAATACGCCGACACCGTGCCCGTCCAGTAACCCCACGGCACCGAGTAGAAGCCGTTCCAGCCATGCGTGCCGTGGCGCCGGTCGCCAAAGGCCAGATCCTGGCTGTAGCCCACGTTGAACAGGTCGTTCAGGCCCAGCGGGTTGTCAATGCCCACGCTCAGGTTGCCCTGCAGCTTGCCGGTGGAGCGCGTGCCCGAGTTGTCCATCGACGCCACCACCGTCCACGGCTTGGTCCGCTTGACCGCGATCACCACGTCGCTCTGGCCCGGCACGCTGGTGGGCACAACCTGCATGTCCACATCCTGGCTGGTCACCCGCTTCATCTGCTCCAGGCCTTGCTCCAGGTCCCGCAGGTTCAGCAGATCCCCGGGGCGCGCGGGAAACGCGCTCTTCCACGTGCCCCGGAGATCCGGCTCGGCAAAGCGCAATTGCCCGATCACGCCGGGGATCAACGCCATGCGCAGCGTGCCGGTGCTCAGGTCCTGCTCGGGCAGCAACACGCGCGTGGTCACATAGCCCTGGCCAAGGATGACGTGCGACACGCCCTTGGCCAGCATGTCCACGCCCTGCTTGCCGATGCAAGCCCCCTGGTAGTGATCCAGCCACGCACGGGCAAAGGCGAACGGATCCTGCGGCAAGGCTGACGCGCCGCGCGCATGCAGCGCGGGCGGCAGCTCCGCCGGGACTTCAAGCACAAAGCGCTCGATGCGAAAGCACGGCTGCTCAACCGGCAACGCGGGAAACCCCTCCGCCGACGGCTGCGCTGCCCGCACGCCCGGCGCCTGGACCGCCTGGGCGCGTTCGCGGGCTTCCTGCTGCTGGCGCACGCGCTGCTCCTGTTCCGCGCCGGAGAGGATGGCGGCCTGACCCGGATTGGCGGAAGGCACCTGGGCACGCAATGACGTACTGGTGTAACCCGCACCACCCGCCACCGAAAGCATGGCGGCAATCATTCTTCTTCTGATCTGCATGAAAGCTTGTATTTACGTGACCAAGCGTCACGGCATGTTTGGCACCCGCGCGCGGCTAACCGCTCACGCCATTAGTCGAAACCGATGCAGGTAAAACTCCGCTGGCGCGGCTCGACCCGCTTGATCTGCACCGGCTTGACATCCGTCTCGTCCGTCTCATCGAACACCGCGATATGGCAGTAAGGCTTGTTCGCGCTCACCGCCTGCTTCCAGATGGAAACCTTCGCCGACTCCTCATCCGGCCCCGGCCTGCCATGCGCGACGTACTTGTGACCCGCCTCCGGCTTGAACCGGACCATATCGCGGCAGCGATGAATGCCTGATGCACCGTCAATCGCAATCACCAGCGGACGCGCGGCACGCACGCGGATGCTTGGCGCAGCGGACTGCGTGTTCAGGATGGCATCACCCTGGTAGCAGCCCTTCTGGTTCACTTGCGGCATGGTCATGCTGAAACCGCCGGTTCCGTAAAGCTCGGCAGACGGATCGTCGGGGCCCAGCGGCGGCGCGAGCGTGGAAACCGATGTGCAGCCGGCCAGCAGGGCCGGCAGTGCGAGCATGGCGAGACGAGAGAATTGACCCATATGGCGACTTCTTTATATTGGCTTGCTGACAACCCCGGGAAATGCACCCCCGGATACGACGTCCGGCCAAGGGGGCGCGCACTCTGCGTTACACACAACGCCCGCGACCCCAGCCCGACAAGACAACAACCGCGGAGCGCTACTCCACGCTAGCCGGAGCAACCGCGGAAGCCGGCGCGGCTTCCGCCGCCGCCTCGGCGGCCTCCTTAGGCGGCGCCTCCTCCTTGATCACATAAGACGGATCGGCAACCCAACGCCCCAGATCCTTCCCGATGGCAACGGCAGTACGGTCAAGGATGGAACACGTCCCCTTGAAGCCGCCCCACATCCCACCCACCGACCACCGGTTGATCTTGGTATTGCGGATCACCTTGCCGTCTTCAAGTAGATCGGCAGTCACAGTGATAGCTTTAGGGCCAGTCCAGGCACCGCCGCCAACACCCAGAATGTGGGTGATTTGCAGCCGGAGCACCTGCGCACCGTTGGCATCGCCCGTGGAGGCGACCGTGCCATCGCCGGTCTTGTTCCGTTTGCGCAGTACATCGCCGACGCGGGTGGTCAGCATGTTCTCGATCTGGCATTCGGACTTGACCTGGTCGACTACGCTGGCGCCCGGAGCGTAGGTGACTGGGGTTTCCAGGAGGACTGGGTTGGCTGCGAAAGCGGTGGTGGTGGAAAGGCAGAGGCCGATTAAAAACAGATGCTTCATGATTTTGTTTTTATACAAAGTTAAAGTTAATGTAGCTCAATGTTCCAAAGTCCGATTTCGATCGGCATACTCAATGACCCACGCGCCGACATCTCGAAATTGGGTTCGACGAACGCTAGATACCTCATCTACGTCCAGATTTCGTTACCTACGTCATCCATCCAGATGGCTCCTCCTGGGCAATCGTCTGAGAAGAACCATATTGCAAGTCCGGTATTATTTTCCAATTCTGCCTCACTCGTAGGGAAAGACTCCCGAAATCTCCTAACTATTTTCTTTTCGTCATCCTCCGAAACCAGCCCCCTCTTTCCCATCTTAATTATTCCGTTTTCTAAAAACCTTTCCAATAGCCACAAGAATGCTTCTCTTGCGACGTCGAAATCCCCATAATCCTGCTGCACGCATAACCATACGGAATCGAGCGCCATCCCTTCTGTAAAATCGGCGATTTCCTGCAGGCGCTCATCTTCGAACCTGGTAAATATCCATTTCTCGCAGTCATGCCTTCATCTTGCTCAATTTCAGGCGCCACTTGGGTAAATACGTAGAAATTCTTGCATCAAGCGGGTTTCGAAAAACCTCCCGGGATCCACATTGTCCATAACAACCAAATAACTGCACTCAGTTGAATCAAAGTAAGTGCAATTAATAAAAAAATGCACTACATCATCCACGGAGCTATTCCCGTGATCGGTTGTTGCAACATCAACACGCCCGGCCTCGATCAGAACGTCATCGATGTAATCATGCAACACTTCCGCATCGTTACCATAGGTGAGGAAATTGATTGCACCAATGCTCAAAAGGTGTCTAGTTAGTTCGTAAACAGACTCCCGATCAGGCTGATCGATCCATATCAAACAGATTATCGGCATCTTCTGAAATTCGATCGAGCCAATTTCCCTCTTGGCAAGAACAATCAAAGAGCGAGCACTATTCGCCATTTTCAACACCATTATTTACACCTCAGTATCGCATCGACAGCAACAGAACGGAGCAGCAATCTCTACAGATTCCCGTGCCTAATAATTGATGAAACCACAAAATTAGTGCCAAATACACTCCTGACGAAACGGAGCTTGGAATCTCTAGTTTCCACGCAGGTCCAGATGGGCCAGAGAAGCGAGGCACATTCCTCAGCAAAGCGTTGTTTCTTTGTCACCAGCTACGTCCTAAAGTAATTCACGACTCCCCGGCGCATCAGGAATACCTCCTTCATGCGCTTCAACCCAGGCTTCGGAAAATTCCCAAATTAATCAGCGAAGAAAATACCCTTTAGCCCCTTGGCTGAATACTGCTCCTGACCATCTAGTGCACCTGAATCATTGTAGACAATAGAATCGGCGTAACTACATAGTGCGTATGCAACAACGCCTGCAAAATCCCACTATCCCCTCTATTTTATTCCAGCTAACCACGTCCACTCCTTATTTCCTGTGACATCGGGAGTGGTCTCAAAAAATGAAACCCAGCACGTCTCACCAGAACCGACGTCCTCTACGAAGAAAAAATTATCTTTCCAGTTTTCATTAGTATCAGACGATTTAGCACTGTATACATTTGGCACGGACCTCCCAACATCGGAGAACCCGGAGGAAATCAAATTAATAATCTCGTTGCCCCCCCGATGGAGCCGCATGAAGGGGAACAAAGATATTATTTGCCATACCGGCCCGCCTCTTTCACACCTGATATTCTTGATCACATCACGTACAGTTACTCAAACTAGCCAAATTTCGATTCGATCATGAGCAATTCGATAAAATCATCAAATTCTGGTTCCTACGATCCGTCGCTGCCAGGCTCTCATCACGTATCTAGGGCCAAGATATCCACACAGCGTGACCAGGGATATTTCTAGTCAAAAAATTCATGCCTTAGCAAGTTAAATTCCGTACCTAAAAACGACTTTATTTCCTCAGAACGTAGCGTCACGTCCACATAAAGCAAAACCGGATAGTCAGAGAACATTTTCTCAACAGGCTCCCCATCGAAAGGATCAATATTTCTCTTCACAATAAATACCTCTGACTCCTTTTCGCCAAACTTATAATATACCCCACCTTGATATGAGCTATCTCTCCCCTCAAAGGAAATGTTTAACTTCCCCTCGATTTTTGATTTAGCCTCAAAAATAGATGCACCCTTGAAACCATACAAATCATAGGCAGCCATTTTAATAAATTATGAAAAATATGACTTTTGCATCGAATTATTGATGAGCGGAGGCGAACCATAAATCATTAAGTTAACATCTCGACCAGATTACTAATTGATCTGATTAGCTGGGCACAGCTCCTTTTCAGCAACTCAATTTTTACCGTTTAGATTATCTCGCCACGGCACGAGCAAGCCTTCCTTTAGGACTCGATCAACGACACCATCCTCAATACTGCCGACATATGTAGCATCTAATTTAAACTCAAAGGAAAGACCACCTTTCTCGGATAATTCCATAATAGCGCCAATCAGCTCTTCCACTTCGTCTAGATTTTTCGAGTCCACATCAAAAGGAAGCATATTCAGCTGTAAAGCCGAATAAATCTCGAGCACCCCACCTACCACTTCAAAACCGTTTTCGTCTATTTCATCAATGAAGCTTGGCGGAGCAATGCTCCATACCCTTGACGCACTAAGCTTATTTATAAGCTGCTTCACATCAGACCTAACGGCCTGATCAAAATCCTGAGCCACGTAGAAAACTAACTTTTGCTTCGACTAATCTAGCGGCATGGAGTTCACTACTCAGTTCCTTTCTTCGGAGGGTATGCTGGAAGAGCCGATCCGGGGCCACCCGGATTATATCTAAAGCCTCCTGGCATATGCGCGTCCAAATACCGTGTATCAGGAAGCGGCACAGTAAGTGGCGAACCCTGGATATGATGCATAGGAATTCTCTCACCCTTTAGCCCTGCATCTTCCGGGAAAACCTTAATCCATGCATCGTCAACTTTCGGGGTACGCCCTTTAGCAATAGCGGCCCGATTGTCAGCACTCAATATTTGGCCATACCCAAGGTCGTCCCAGCTATCACGCAATGCTCGCCAGTCAGCCGCATTTGTACGAATAACGCCTGTCCGAGTCGTACCAGAAGACACAACTGACGAGGGAGGAGCAACTTCACCTGTCGCTTTTGCACCAGTGATCCCCACGCCCTTTCCGAGGGCTGCCGCCTTTGCGGCCTCCTCCGCCGCCGTTGTCGCTGTCTTGACTACGCCGGCAGCACCACCGAACGGCAGGTAAGTAACCAACTCACCACCGATTCGCCCAATTTCCTTGGCGTCTCCCTTCTCGTAGGCCGACGCCAGTCTCTCCCTCTGCTCAACCGTAGCACTAGCTATCAACGCCTCCCAGGCTGTCGGATTCGCCAGAAGCCGACCCAATCCATCGATCGTGCCTCGCAACTCTTCACCCGCCTTCTGGTCACCTCATCCCTGAGGCCACGACGGTGCCCGCCAGCTTTGCCATGTCAGCGAGTCCCTGGGCGATTGCATGCCCGGCGCCGGTAGCGGTGCCAACAAGGCGATCAACCTTCGACATTGTTCCCGCCGCCTGCGCCTCTGTATTCATAGCGAGCAGAATGTAGTCGACCGGGCTCACGCCGAATGCACCGAAGGTGTCGTCCCGCTTACGAAGGATCTCGGCCTGGGCGGAGCGAACTTCCTGCTGCAATCCTGTGCAAACCGCGCTGCTGCTCCCCGCGCAGGCTGACAGAGCTGCGTCACGTTGCTTGTCAAGTGCAACGAGCCGATCGCGCTCCCGGCAAGCTTCTGCGTTACCGCTTGCCGTGCAGGATTGATTTGCCTTCGTGAAATCAAGTATCTCTTGGTGCTTCAGATAGTTGTTTTCCGTGGCAACCTTGCCAACGCTACCGCCCGCAGCCAAGTCAGAGCCGGATCCACCGGCAGCACCGCCTGCTAGGCCGCCAACGATCATGCCTGCAAGCTGCACCAGCGCCTTTCTGTCGTCTACGCTGACGCCTTCCATACCAAGCAGTTGAGCGCCGAATGACTCCACTGCCAGCTTGGCGGCGGCCCCGCCTGCTGCGCCAGCCACAAAGTTTCCGCCGATCGCCATTGACATGAGACCGCCCAGAAGGCCGTGCACAGCCACCTTGGTCGCCGTGGGCTGGCCCTGGAGAAGGTCTCCTGCTTTGTCATAAACCATCGGCGCCAACTGCTGCACCAGTTCGGCCCGGACCTTGTTCTCCTCCTGCTGCTCCTTCACCTTCTTCGCATCAAAGATCTTATCGAGAGCCTGGTTAGCGCCATCCGTATCCCGATTCAAGCTGGCAAGCACTGCTTCCACAGTCTTGCCAGTCTTCTCCTTCTGCGCCTCGGCATTGGTGATAGTGACCGTGCCATTGGCGATGGCGCTCTTGGGCTGCCGCCTTGCCTGGGCTGCCAGTTCTTTCGTCAGAAATAGTCAATCACGATCAATGACTGCACTCCACGCATGTCAATAATTGATGAGATCTTTCCCCAGGGGAATTTATACGCTAAAGAAGCTGGCGCTCTCTCTGAGGGACAAATCGAGCAACAAAGTTCTTCTATTAATTTATCGTGAAAATCTCTTCTCATTTTTTCATTTTCCAAATCCCACGCACCTGCATTCACTCCATCAACATTTAGACATTGAAGCCATACCTGTACTAGTCGCTCTTGAGAAAACACTGCACCAACCCCCCATGTCAAATTCTTGCAGGCATGAGTTCCAATGCTTAATTGCGTTCTCAATTTCACTGCAGGAGATAATACTGGCAAGGCTAATCTCTCAAGCTGAGCAATTGTTGTTCTGTTCGATATATTCAACCCATCATCAAATATAATAGACCCAAAATTCAAATCGATCATGGTGTTACTCCCGGAATCTTATTCGTAAACGGAATTGTTCCGACACGCTCCAATGCCGAAAAATTCGGCACAAAAAACCGTCTGGCCACCAGCAACCTTAGCACTCTTATCCCCCCCCAATCGGTGGAAAATAGTCTGCGAAATTACCTTCACTCCTCACGAACCGGCTCATCTTTTTCCAGTATCTGAAGGCAAAACTTCCTCGCCTCAACATTTATGCTGACGGATGATTGGAATCCCCTAAGACTTCCCTCGAAGGAGAACTTATCGAAGCAACCATTACCTGACCCTTTATGTTCATAAACAACTGGATCCAACCACATCACCTCGCCATCTCTTTCAAAATATTGCCTTACTTCAAAGGTAAAATTCTTTACTTCATCAAAAACGAGAATACAATGCCCAACAAATCCATCTTCATTTCTGCGAGAAAACAACTCAATCATCTCAACCCTAACAGCTAACCAATGGCTAACATAAATCTTCAGCGTAGAACCATCGAAAATGTGAGCTCCATACTGGCAATTGAATGTATCAATATCGCCCCAGCAATTATCAATTGATCTCATTATCGATCTATCCCAAAGTAGTTGCAACTCATTGAAATAATCTACGCTCACCACCGAATCGGCGACTCTTTTAAACCGAACTCTTCCCGCTGGAGCCGAATGCCGCTATTAGATTCTAGTCAATCATGCCTGGGTAGGCTCCATACGCCCCACCACTTACTGCCGCGAAGACCGGCAGTTTACGGAGACAGCCGCGGGCCTGCGTATTCTTTGCCACCCCGAGAGAAAATACCATTATTTATAATCTCCATTTTTGCGAATATAATCGTCGATCTCAGCCTCCCGCTCTGGACTTATCGGCTCATCTAGCGCCATTTCATAAATCTCCTTTAAGAACGTGGGTGACTATCCAATCGAAGTACTACGGCTGCAATACTTGAACAGCATCGCTCGCGCCTTGCTTCCGATAAAAATATGATGATTGAGTCAATTTCACTAAGACTTATTATGCAGCCAACGTGACATCTTTCCGATCAGACCTTGCGATGGCGGAACCCAGCCAGGCTTGATAAAATCGTAGACATCGTCGTAATGCGCAATCGGGCGGATCGCCATCAGTTCCATCGGCACCAATGGACTGTCTATCTTGACGGGGATCCCTTTAAACCAACATAGCTTGGCTTCAAGTGCTCCAAGGAACGACATGAAATGCTCTTGCACCGGGTCTGCACTTTTTATTCGTGCGTCCTTGTTTTGAATTAAATCTTCAAGCCCATCCTTATCTCGTTTTAGCAGTAGCTAAAAGAAATCCCTGCCTGCCGCGCACTCCGCCCGGTCCCGCTTGTTTCCATTTTTTGCAAGCCCATCTATAATACTTTGCAACAGTTCATCCTCACCTCTAATTGCTAACTGAAGCATATAGACATAGGGCCGGCTAGCACGAGGCTTATTGCGCTCGCGCACCAAGACTGGTGTCTCGATATGAGCCACTTCGTTGATGACCTCGATGTTGTCCGATAGAAGAGCCGTCAGTACCGCCCCTCCGAGGGAAAAGTCTTCGCCGCCATCCAAACCTACGCTAGCCAAATCCAGCTTGCTGGCGAGATAGAAATTTTGCTTGCACGAATCAATATCTTCCTCGACGAAGTAGGAATGCATCGCCTTAACTTTTTCATACTCGGAGAGGCGCTTAATAACTGAGCCGAGCCTCACCTTGTCTCGACGAAAATATATACAATCAATGAGGCGAGGTAAATCGTCCTCACCAAGGCTTAGCCAATTTTCAAGAATCTCCTCTCGGGTTGTATTGTTCATTATTGTTACTCGCCAATTTTTACAACTGTCATTCCATTTTTATTAACGCCAGTTACCATCTTTGTCAGTCTATTATTGTCTATTGCATACTTCAATATTTTAGCTGTACTGATAGCATCAGCATTACCCGATCCCTCAAGCCGCTTAATCGCCCCGGCAATCCATTGATCAGACATCTGGGGAGCAAGGTTGGTCGCCAGGTTTTTCCCGCTGAGCTTGATCGAGTTATCCGCACCCAAAGGCTTGACTTCGTTGACGTAGACCATGTCGCCCTTAATATAAACACCATCGAAACAATTTCCACTTCCGCACTTCCCTTCCAGAGGCTTGAAACCGTTCCTCACGAAGTAGTTATTAGCGACGTACTCCCGCGCCTCCCCTTGCAGACCCGTACTTGCAAGCTTGTCGAGCTGCGATAAGAGACTTCGATCCGCTAATGTGAGGCGAACCGACATACCCTCTTCAGTGATCTGCCGAGCGCTAATGTTACCGCTTGCACTTGCACCAACACGCCCCGCCAGGGCTACATCTAGAGACTCGACAACACGGGTTACAGTGCCAGCCACCCTGTTTCCCACTGCGCCACCCACAAGCAATTCCTCGGCCGGATAGACCGGTTCCGCCGAACCGTTCTGTGCGGCAAGGCGCTCCAGGCGCGCTTGGTCACGTACCTGCACGCCCGGCACAACTGGGCCGGGCGGCTCGAGGTTAAGCACGTAGTTGGCGTAGGGGTCGGCCCGCTGCGCAGGGGTTGCGCTGAAAAAAGTCTGCGCAGCACCGTCGGCCTTGGCCACGACACCATTGACGGAGATGGTCTTGCCCATGTAGGGGGCCAGCATGTCTTGGGCAGTCTGTAGATTCGCGAGATAGTCCCGGACGCCGCCGCGAGCGCCCTCGCTATTGGGATTGTTCACCGTCTGAACGAGAGACTGGAGATAGGCCATATTCTTGGCGTTCTCCTTGTCATCGACCAACCCCTTGGCGGTGCGTTCCAACAGATCGGAACCACACCGTCGCCACCTTCGCTTCGCAGGCCACATCCCCATTGCAAGCCTGACGCGCTTTGTCCTTCGCGAGCTGTTTGATCAGACTGGTTTCTTCCGGATGCAACTGCCTGTTGAAGCGATCCACATTCGCCGCCGTGGCCGCGCCCGCGCTGCCACCGACCACCGCACCCAGCCCTCCAGCAGCAATGTTCGCCGCTAGGTTGCCCAGTGCCTCGTTCAGGTCGGCGTTTCCGGTATTGATACCACCCGCCACCGTGCTGCCAATGTCTTTTAGGGTAGGCGCGGCCAATGACGCTAGACCAGCGCTGGCTGCTCCGAGCAGCGCGTTTCCACCGCCCAAGCCGGCAATCATCGCGCCGCCGGCCGAGTGCAGCGCCGCACGATAGGCTCCACCTTCCTTCCAGCCGTCGACATCTGCCTGCGCAGCCAGCATCGCGGCCTGGTTTTCCGCGCTCGGGTCTTGCTGGTTAGCCTTTTGTGCGGCGTCGTATCGCTGTTGCGCATCTTTTTGCTTCGTCGTGGCTACGTCACCAACGGTCTTCGCCACCGCCTCGCCAGCGGCCTGCGCCGCTGCCATCGTGTCAGCCTGCTTGCCTAGGATGTCATTGAGATCCGGGTTCTTCCCGACAGTGCCGTTAGTATTCGACACACCGCGATTCAGGCCAGCCAGGTCCTGTTTCTGGTTGCCTCCGTCCTTGATCGTTATATTGCCCGCCGAGATGGCGCTTTGCGCAGTGCCACTCTGGCTGCCGCTGGCGCTTTGTCCGATCATCGGGCTGACGCCGCCGGTGTTCTTGCCCGATGTGGAGCCGCTGTTGGATTTGTCGTTACTGCTACCAAAGGTGCCACCCGCCGAGACGCCGCCCGAGCTGGCGCTATGGTCCGAGCGGTTCTGGAGGTCGCTCCAGGACAGCGTGCCTGTATTCAGGCTGTTCTTGTCTGCGTTGGCATCGCTTGCAATCACCGCGCCCTTCAGGTCCGTGTGGCCCTTTACCGTGATGTCAAAGCCACCGTCACCAGCACGGATGCCTGATTGCTCGGTCACGTTGGCGTAGCTGCCTTTCGCATTTTGCTTGCTGACAGAGATGCTGGCAGAGCCGCCTCCCTGGCTAATGCTGAAGCCTCCCCCGATGCTTTGCTGCTGGGCGCGCATCTCCTCCGTATCTTGCCGGCTAGCCAGATTCAGATTGCCGCCCACATCGGCCGCAACCTTGCCGCCGCTAACGACACCACCCAGAATATTAGTGTCGTTGCCCGACACGATGCGTACCGATTCGCTACCCGCGACGTGGCTGTTGACCTGCGTCGCGCCGACGCTGTCCGAGTTGCCCTTGGCCTTGGATCCTGAAGCCGAGACACCAAAGCCCTGCGCGCCATATGACACGCCAACACTGACGCTGCTCGACTTGTTAGTGCTATGGCTTTCGTCAGTATCGGTGGCAGAGACGATATTGACGTCGCGCTTTGCCCCCAAGGTGACTTTGCTACCTCTGATATCCGAACCGATAAGGTTGAGGTCGCCGGCGGTCTTGTTGCCATTGGCGTCGATCCCAGTTGCCACAAAACTCGCGTTACCGGCGGCCGTCACACGTGACCCTGTGGGCGCATTGCGACGTGCCAGTTGACCGCGATGTTTTGGGTATCGCTACGCTTTTGAATACCTTGGTAACCAGCATCACCGAACACATCGCTCTCCTCGCCATGCAGCAAGGCATGAGCTTGCGTGACATCGTTGACATTGGCTGCTGTGCCCACGACGGTGTGCACCAGCCCCGATTCCGCATCCACACCAATATGCGCCTTCATGCCGAAATGCCATTGGTTCCCCTTCTTGACTTGGTGCATCTCAGGGTCACGCTCGCCTTCCTCAACTAGTTGGAAGGAAGCGAAATGCGAAAGATACCGAAACAGGAATTCACTGCGGAGTTCAAGGAACAGGCGGTCAGGCAACTGCGTGCCGGGAAGACGACAGGAGAGCTGGCTGCGGAATTGGGCGTGTCTGATCAGACACTGCGCAACTGGCGCAAGGCCGCCGAGGCGGGCAAGCTCAATGGGGCCGGTGCCAAGCC
>NZ_LZZU01000015.1:0-11549 GCF_014170355.1 Cupriavidus sp. UME77 | reverse complement strand
GGGGGCAACGGGGGCGGCGGGGCGCTCATAGCGCGGCTGGAGCGTGCAGCCGGCGGCCAGGATGGCGGTGGCGGCGGTGGCGATCAGTGCGAGTCTGGGCATCTCAATGTCCTTGGCCAGGCGTGCCGGCGCCGCCGTCGCTGCCATTGCTGCCATCGTCATTGCCGCCGCCTGCATGGCCGGACGGGGCGGGCGCCGGTGGCGACCCGGGCTTGTGCTTGGTCTTGCTGAACTTGCCGATCACGACGAAGAACATCGGGATCATGAAGATCGCGAGGAAGGTGGCGGTCAGCATCCCGCCGATCACGCCGGTGCCGATCGCGTGCTGGCTGCCGGAGCCAGCGCCATTGCTGAGCGCGAGCGGCAGCACGCCAAGGATGAAGGCCAGCGATGTCATCAGGATCGGGCGCAAGCGCAGGCGTGCCGCCTCCACCGCCGCGTCGACGGTGCTCATGCCCTGGTCGCGCAGGTCGCGGGCGAACTCCACGATCAGGATGGCGTTCTTCGCCGATAGCCCCACCGTGGTCAGCAGGCCGACCTGGAAGAAGACGTCGTTCTCCAGCCCGCGCAGGGTGGCGGCCAGCAGCGCGCCCAAGATCCCCAGCGGCACCACCATGATCACCGAGAACGGGATCGACCAGCTCTCATACAGCGCGGCCAGGCAAAGGAACACGACGAGGATCGAGATGCCATAGAGCAGTGGCGCTTGCGAGCCGGACTGGCGCTCCTGGTACGACAAGCCGGTCCATTCGTAGCCGATGCCGTCGGGCAGCTTCTGCGCGATGGCTTCCATGGCATTCATCGCCTGGCCGGTCGATTTGCCGGCCGCCGCCGAGCCCTGGATCTCGACCGCCGGGATGCCGTTGAAGCGCTCGAGCTTGGGCGAGCCGAAGATCCACGCCCCCGAGCCGAAGGCGCCAAACGGCACCATCGTGCCAGCCGCATTGCGCACGTACCACGCGTTCAGGTCCTCCGGGTTCATGCGGAACCTGGGTTCACCCTGCACGTAGACCTTCTTGATCCGGTTGTCGGTATCGAGGAAGTTGTTCACGTATAGCGACGCCCAGGCGGTCGAGAAGGTCTGGTCGATGTCGGCGGCGCTGACGCCCAGCGCATTGGCCTTTTCGCGGTCGATGTCGACCTTGAACTGCGGGGTGTCGTTCAGGCCGTTCGGGCGCACCTGCGCCAGCAGCGCGTCCTTGGCCGCCATGCCGAGCAGCATGTTGCGCGCCTGCATCAGCTTTTCGTGGCCCACGCCGGCACGGTCCTGCAACTCGAAGTCGAAGCCTGCGGCCGTGCCGAGTTCCGGAATGGAAGGGGGGTTCAACGGGAACACGTTGGCGTCCTTGTATCCCGCAAAGTGCCCGAAAATCCGCCTGACCAAAGCGGGTGCCTTCAGGTTGGCGGACTCCCGCTGGGAGAAGTCCTTGAGCCGCACGAACACCAGGCCCGAGTTCTGGCCGCGGCCGGCAAAGCTGAAGCCGTTTACCGTCAGCACCGCTTCCACGGATTCCTTCTCGCTGTTGAGCAGGTACTCCTGCACATCCAGCAGCACCTTGGCGGTACGCTCCTGCGTGGAGCCCACGGGCGCTTGCACCAGCACGAACATGGTGCCCTGGTCCTCTTCGGGCAGGAAGGCTTTCGGCAGGCGCACGAACAGCAAGCCCACCACCAGGATCACCATCAGGTAGATGACCAGCCAGCGGCCCGAGCGCCGGATCACGTGCTCCACGCCGCCGTGGTACTTCTTCTGGCTCCTGGCGAAGGTGCGGTTGAACCAGCCGAAGAAGCCGGTCTTTTCATCGTGGTGGCCTTTCGGGATCGGCTCGAGCATGGTCGCGCACAGCGCCGGCGTCAGGATCAGGGCCACCAGGACGGACAGCACCATGGCGGCAACGATGGTCAGCGAGAACTGCCGGTAGATCGCCCCCACCGAGCCGCCGGAGAATGCCACCGGCACGAACACCGCCGACAGCACCAGCGCCACGCCCACCAGCGCGCCGGTGATCTGCTCCATGGCCTTGCGCGTGGCGTCGCGCGGCGACAAGCCTTCCTCGGCCATGACCCGCTCGACGTTTTCCACCACCACGATCGCATCGTCCACCAGCAGGCCGATCGCCAGCACCATGCCGAACATCGACAGCGTGTTGATCGAGAAGCCAACCACCGACATCACCGCGAAGGTGCCCAGCAGCACCACGGGCACCGCGATGGTCGGGATCAGCGTGGCGCGCAGGTTCTGCAGGAACAGGTACATCACCAGGAACACCAGCACGATGCCCTCGATCAGCGTCTTGATCACTTCCTCGATCGACAGCGTGATGAACGGCGTGATGTCGTACGGATACTCCACCACCACGCCTTGCGGTGCGTAGCGCTGCAGGTCGGCCATCTTGGCGCGCACCGCCTTGGCCGTGGCCAGCGCGTTGGCGCCGGTGGCGAGCTGGATGCCGAAGGCCGCGGTCGGCTGGCCGTTGTACTTGGTGTCGAAGTTATAGTTCTCGCCGCCCAGCTCGATGCGCGCCACATCCCTGAGGCGCACCTGCGAGCCGTCGGTATTCACCTTGAGCAGGATATTGCCGAACTGCGCGGGGGTTTGCAGCAGCGTGGCCTCGGTGATGGTGGCTTGCAGCATCTGGCCCGGCACCGACGGCGTGCCGCCCAGGCTGCCGCCGGCGACCTGCACGTTCTGCGCGGCCACCGCGTTCTTGACGTCGATCGGGGTCAGGCTGTAGTTGTTCAGCTTGGTCGCGTCGAGCCAGATCCGCATGGCGTACTGCGAGCCGAACAGCGTCACCGTGCCGACGCCGTCGATCCGGCTGACCGGGTCCAGCACCTTCGACGCCACGTAGTTCGCCAGGTCGTAGCGGCCCATGCTGCCGTCCTTGGACACGAAGGCGAGGATCAGCAGGAAGCTGCTGCTCGATTTGGTGACCTTGGTGCCCAGTTGCTGCACGGCCTGCGGCAGCAGCGGGGTGGCCAGTTGCAGCTTGTTCTGCACCTGGACCTGCGCAATGTCCGGGTTGGTGCCGGCCGCGAAAGTCAGCGTGATGGTGGCGGTGCCCGAGTCGTCGCTGGTGGACGACAGGTACAGCAGGTGGTCCAGGCCGCTCATCTGCTGCTCGATCACCTGCGTGACGGTGTCTTCGACGGTCTTGGCGGAAGCGCCGGGGTAGGTGGCGCTGATCTGCACGGCCGGCGGGGCAATCGTGGGGTATTGGGCAATGGGCAGCGTGGTGGTCGCGGCGAGGCCGGCCAGCATCAGGATGATCGCGATCACCCACGCAAAAATTGGCCGGTCGATAAAGAACTTTGCCATGAAGCTGGCTCCCGGTTATTGCGCGGCCGATGCTGCCGATGCTGCGGAAGGCGCCGATGCCGCCGGCGCGCCGGCGCCAGGCATGGCCTGCGCGCCGGAGGCCGGCTGCGCCGGTACCTGGGCTTCGACCGGCTTGACCGTCATGCCCGGTTTGGCTTTCTCCACGCCGTTGACGATCACGCGATCGCCCGGCTGCAGGCCGCTGTCCACCACCCAGCCGCTGCCGTAGGTGCCGGTGGTGACAAGCTGGCGTTGCGTCACCTTGTTGTCCTGGCCGACGACCAGCGCCACGGCCTGCCCCTTCGCGTCATGCGTGACGCCGATCTGCGGCACGACGATGGCCTTGTCATTGACGCCCTCGTCGATGCGCGCGCGCACGAACATGCCGGGCAGCAGCACGCGATCCTTGTTCGGGAAGATCGCACGCACCGTCACGGATCCCGTGCTCTGGTCCACGCTCACGTCGGTGAACTGGAGCTGGCCGGGCTGCGGATAGGCGCGTCCGTCTTCCAGCAACAGCGTGACCTTGGCGGCATTGGCGCCGGTGGTCTGCAGGCGGCCCTCCTGGATCTGGCGGCGCAGCCGCAGCCCCTCGACGCTCGATTGCGTCAGGTTGACGTAGACCGGGTCCAGTTGCTGGACCGTGGTCAGCAGCGTGGCCTGGCTGGCCTGCACATAGGCGCCCGGCGTCACCTGCGACAAGCCGCTGCGCCCGGTGATGGGGGACACGACATCGGTGTAGCCCAGGTTGATCTGCGCGGTTTCCACCCCCGCCTTGCCCGATGCCACGTCGGCCACGGCCTGGCCCAGCGCGGCCACGGCGTTGTCGTAGTCCTGCTTGCTCACGGCGTTGGCCGCCACCAGGATCTTGTAGCGCTGGACCAGTGCGTTCTGCGTGCCCACGTTGGCTTGTGCCTTCGCCAGCACGGCCTTGGCATTGTTGAGCGCGGCAATGTAGGGCGTCGGGTCGATCTTGTAGAGGCGCTGGCCCAGCTTGACCTCATCGCCCTCGGTGAACTCGCGGCGCAGCACGATGCCGTCGACCCGCGCGCGCACTTGCGCGACCAGGTACGCGCTGGTGCGGCCCGGCAGCTCGGAGGTGACGGGCACGGTGGCCGGCTTGACGGTGACGACGCCGACCTCCAGCGTCTGCGGCGGCGGCGCGGCGGGCTTCTGTCCGCATGCAGCAAGAATTACGGCAACCGTCGCGGCACTGATATGGCGAAAGGGAACCCGCTCGATGCGCATGAAGGGACCTCGGAATCGGTGGAAGTGGACGGAAAGCACAAACACGCGCACGCGCTGCCCACCCGGCATGGACAGGCGGTGACGCAACACGGCACTGCGATCGAATTCGCGCGCCGGCAACTGCCGCCCCGGCCTTGCCTGCCGGTGGGCGGTTGTCGTGGACTCGGTTATGGACAGACGCGGCGATCGGGGCGCCTGCGATGGCCGCAAGCCTCGCGCGGCGTGCGGGAGAGGCCGCGAAAGCTCGGATGCCTGACCTTGCCATGCCAGGTGGCAGGACGAAGACGAAGAGGGTGGAAGGAGATGATTTCCGCAAGCTGGATGCGAGCCCGTATCAGTGCACTCACCCCAGCCATTTGCGCGATCACTCCATCGTGTCGTTGCACGCTGTGGCCTTTCCAGCACCGCCACAGCCTGGCGAAATGGTGCATCACACCACTCTAGATCACTTGCATGACAAAGCAAGAAACGTCTCAGAGTATCGCGTGCCGCACGGCGCCGGGCCAAGATGTGGGCCATGCTGCGCGCTGCGTGGGAGCGGGGGCAAAACATCCGCTGTGCGGAATAAAGCCGGGGCGCCACGCGTTTACCAAATGCAGGAACGCGCGCCGCGCAAGCGTGCCAGCGGGCCGGCAGGCAAACCGATGTGCCGCGGGATGCGGTTCGGGCAACGGCCCGCGCATCGCAACGTCGGGCATTCGATCCCGGGATGACATCATGAGCAAGGCTCTGGGTGCCGTGGCGGCGTTACTTGCCGGTCTCGGCCTGAGCGCGCCCGCGGCGGCGCAGGCGGTGGCCGCGGACGCATGGAATGGCGATTCGTCGCCTTGCCAGCAGATGGCGGGGCAGGTGGAGATCGACGGCTACCTGCAACAGGTGGTGGGGCTGGCCTGCCTGCAGCCGGATGGTTCCTGGCAGATGGTGGATAGTTCGGGCGGCGCGGTGGCGTATGGGCAGCCGGCTTACTACTACGACCCTTGGTACTGGACGCCGGTTGGCGTCGGCTTTGGCGCGAGCTTTATCTTTGTCGATCGCTTTCATCACGCGCACAGCATGCACCGCGTGTTCCTGCCGCGCCCGGGCGGCGGCTTCCATGGCGGCTCGCGCGGGTCGTTTGTCGGCGCGCCGCGCGGCGGCGTCCAGGGCGGGTTCCATGGAGGTGGTCATCATCACTGACGCAGGACGGCGCCCAATGTGAATGCGCGACAGACGCTGCCACCGGATGGCTTGGCCCCGCGCTGTCTTTGCCACCATGTTCGACCGGGCCGGCCCGGCGCGGCGGCATCAAGGATGCGCGCCATCCGGCGGGCATGCCGGTGCCGGGCAAGCAGGGCATCTGGCCCGCGTTGCATCCCTTCACACCCGCTCGCGGCACCGATTGACAAGGCTGGTACCGTTCTGTACCGTGGAATTCTGTGCGGCTATGCTGCTGGCTTTCCCCGGCCGGCGGGATGCCGGCCCGGTACCACGCCGCCGCTCCGCTTTTTTCTGCTTTCCTGACCTTTCCTGCCCTGTTTCCTTCATGCCACGTAAAGCCGCCCAGCTCTCCGAAGCCGACAAGCATGCCGCCGAAGGCGGCGCCGTAGCCGTAGACCGAGCCTTGTTCGTGCTTTCCGCGTTCCGCCTGGGCGACACCACGCTGAGCCTGGTGGAGCTGGCCCAGCGCACCGGGCTCTACAAAAGCACGCTGCTGCGCCTGTTGGCGTCGCTGGAGCACGCCAGGCTGATCCTGCGCCATACCGATGGCCGCTACGGGCTCGGCCCGGAAGTGGCGCGGCTGAACTCGGTGTATTCTGCTTCGTTCTCGCTCGAGCTGATCGTCATGCCGGTGCTGCGCCAGCTGGTGCAGGCCACGCGCGAAAGCGCCGCTTACCACGTCGAACAGGGGGAGCACCGCCTGTGCCTGTACCGCGTCGACTCGCCCCAGCCGGTGCGCGACCATGCCAAGGCGGGCGAGCTGCTGCCGCGCAACCGCGGTGCCGGTGGCCGCGTGCTGCGCGCCTTCGGCGGGGCGCGGGGGGAGCTTTACCAGAAGATAAGGGAAGAGGGCGTCGCGGCGATGGTCGGGGATCGTCTGCCGGAGATTGCCGGCGTATCGTCGCCGGTGTTTGGACCGGACGGCGAGCTCAAGGGTGCGCTGACCCTGACCTGCCCGACGCCGCGCTTTGACGAGGCTTTCCGCCCGCACGTCCTGCGGGCGGCCCGCGACCTGACCCTGGCGCTGGGGGGCACGTTCCCGTTTCCCGCCTGATCTGCCCCAGATCGGTGCAAAGCCGATTCGGCGTGGCGCTTGCTCCTTGCACCTTGTGCCGTGCCCGGCATCCAGGCCGATGCCCGGCTTGTCGGGGGTGGCCCTGTCGGCGTCCGTGGCGATATCATGCGCCTTTGCGAAGTTGACCAACCAACCGGGCCTGCCTCTGAAGCCTCCCGTCAACGTCACCGGCAACACGGTATCTTCAAAGGAATTCCGTGCAGTTAGACCAGCAAACGATTGTCGTCGTCATGGTGGTGGTGTATGCCAGCACGCTGGCCATTTCGATGGGCCTGCTCGGCGCCTTGCGGCCTAGCGCGGCCGGGCGCCTGTGGGCGCTCGGGCATCTGCTGGTGTCGGCCGCCGGTCTGGTGCTGGCGGCCAACGCTTCGGCCAGGCAGGTCTATGTCAGCGCGGGCGGGGCGGCTGCCTTTATCGCCGGCAGGCTGCTGATCTACCGCGGCGTGCGGGTGTATTACGGCATGGCGTCGTGGGATCGCACGCTAGCGGTGGGCGTGACGGTGGCCGGCCTGGCGCTGGCTGGCGCAGCCGGCATGGCTGGCGGCCAGGCGCGCATGCATGTGATCGGCTACGGCAGCCTGGCCCTGGTGGCCGTGCTGACGGTCGTCACCCTGCTGCACGCCTACGATGGCCGGCGCAGCGTGGGCACGCCCCTGGTGGTGGTTGCCAGCCTGATTCACCTGGCCACGCACCTGGCCGGATTCGCCGCCGGGCTGGCAGGCAACGTGACCTCGGGGCCGTTCTATGCCAGCAGTGCCAACGGGATCTTGCTGGTGGCGCCGCTGGTGGGCACCTTGCTGGCCTTGTTCGGGTTCACGGTCATGGCCATGGAGCAGGTCATTGCCACCAATGAAAACGGCGCCAGGCTCGATGCGCTGACGCGCCTGCTTAACCGGGGCGCGCTCGACAAGTCAGCCATCAGCCTGGTGGCCGCCTGGGAGCGCCACGGCCAGCCCTTGTCCTGCCTGGTGATCGATATCGACCATTTCAAGCAGGTCAACGACCGGCATGGCCACCATGCTGGCGACACCGTGCTCAAGCTGATCGCCGAGGCCATCGACAACTCGCGGCGTGCCTCCGATGTGGCCGGACGCTACGGCGGCGAGGAATTCTGCATCCTCTGCCCGCATACCGACGAAGGCCAGGCCACCGCGCTGGCCAACCGGATCCTGAAAAAGGTGCGCGGCATTGCGCTGCCCGGCGAGTCGGCGGCGTTTGCCAGCGTCAGCATCGGCGTGGCCGAGTTGCGGGGCGGGGCGGCGGGGGTGGAAGGGTTGTGGCGCGCCTTGTTCGCGGCGGCCGACCGGGCGCTCTATGCGGCCAAGGAGTTTGGCCGGGACCGCTATGCGCTGGCGTCCTGGATGGCGCCCGCCACGCGCCCCGTGCCCGGCGACGTGGGCGATTCCGCCCACGTGCCTGGCCGCTAGGGCCACTAGGGCCGGCAGCGCTTTCCCTCAGCCTGGATCAGTCCTTTGCCGCCGGCACGTCCCGGGGCGGGTGGCCGTCGTAAGTCCAGATGTACTGGCGCGGGATCGGGCCCTTGTTGCGGCCGCCTTGCTGCGTTTGCTCCCAGGCATGCGCCAGGATCCCGACCGAGCGCGACAGGCAGAACAGCCCGCGCGCCAGCGGCGCCGGGAAGCCCAGCTCCGCGTAGATCACGGCCGTGGCACCGTCGATATTCATGGGAATCGGCTTGCTGCGGCCCGCGCCCAGTTCGGCCTCCACCGCGCGTGCAATGGTGGCGAAGCGGCCCGAGACCACGCCATCGGCCGCGGCCTGGTCCACCAGCGCCAGCAGGCGCGGGGCGCGCGGGTCCAGCGGATGGAAGCGGTGGCCGAATCCGGAGACGAACTTGCCGTGGTTGTCGCGGTAATCCGCCAGCGCGGCCTTGACCGCGGCTTCCTGGGTTTCGCCGCCGTCGATACGGCGTGCCACATCCTGGTACAGCTCCACGGCCTGCTCGCCGGCGCCGCCATGCACATCCCCCAGCACGTTGACGGCGGACGCCATCGCATTGTTCAGGCCCACGCCACAGGTGGCGGCCATGCGAGCGATGGCGATGCTCGGCGCTTGCGGGCCGTGGTCCACCGCCGACATCAGCGCGGCGTCCAGCAACTCGCCTTGCCCGCGCGCCGGCAGGTCGCCGCGCAGCATCAGCCAGATCATCTGCGCGAACGATACCTGGCCGATGAGCTGCTCGATGGGATAGCCGCGGTAGCGGATCTCGCCGGGCTGCATGTCGATGATCTCGGTGCGCCACCAGTCCTGGGAGAGGCGCTGGCCTTCGTTGATGTCATTGGTGCCGGTGTTTGCCTTCGTAGGTTCACTCATACCGCGCGCTCCTTTTGCAGGGTTTCGATATCCGCCTCGCCGTAGCCAAGCTGGGCGAGGATTTCACGGGTGTGCTGGCCGAGCTCCGGCGGCGGGGTGTCGACCGACGGGGCCTCGCCATTGAGCTTGAAGCCCGTGCGCACCAGCCGGATGTCGCGGCCCACGCCGGGCACCTCGGCAAACTCACCGATCATGCCGCGCCCGCTCACCTGCGGGTGATCCAGCGTTTGCGGCACGCTGTAGACCGGGCCGGCCGGCACGCCCGCCTCGTTGAACAGTTTCCACCACGCATCGGCGGATTTCTTCGCCAGCTCCGCCTCCAGCTCGCGCGTGAGTTCGGCGCGGTTGGCCAGCCGTGCCTGGCGCTGCGCGAAGCGCGCGTCGGTGGCAAGTTCCGGGCGGCCCACCACGCGGCAGACCGCTTCGAACTGCTCCTGCTTGTTGGCAGCGATATTGATCAGGCCCTCGCCGGTGTGGAAGGCGCCCGACGGGCTGGCCGTCATGTTCTCATTGCCCATCGGCGCCGGGGTCTTGCCTGCGATCAGGTAGTTGGACACCACCCAGCCCATGGTGGCCAGGGTGGCTTCCAGCATCGAGACGTCGATGAAGTAACCCTCGGTGCGCTGGTGATCCGCCAGCGCGGCGGCCACGGCAAAGGCCGCGGTGATGCCGCCGATGGTGTCGGAGACCGGGTAGCCCACGCGGTATGGCGCGGTCTGCGGGTCGCCGGTGATGCTCATCACCCCGGACATGCCCTGGATGATCTGGTCGTACGCCGGCAGGTCCGACAGCGGGCCATCCTGCCCGAAGCCGGAAATGGCGCAATAGATCAGCTTGGGATGGATCTGCTTGAGCGCCTCGAAGCCCAGCCCCAGGCGGTCCATCACGCCGGGGCGGAAGTTCTCCACCAGGACGTCGGCGCTCTGCACCAGCTTGCGGAAGACTTCCTTGCCGCTCGCGTGCTTGAGGTTGATGGTGATGGAGCGTTTCCCGGGGTTCTGCGCCAGGAAGGACACGCCCATGAGCCGGCTGTTGAGCTCGGCGTCGGCGCCCAGCTGGCGGGCCAGGTCGCCGGTGCCTGGGGTTTCCACCTTGATGACCTCGGCGCCCATATGGGCGAGCTGGTGGCAGCAGAAGGGCCCGGCCAGCACGTTGGTGAGGTCGAGGACGCGGATATGGCGCAGCGGTTTTTGCATGGCGAGGCTTTGAGGTGTCGGTGCCGCGGCGCTTCGCAGTGGCGAAGCCGGCCGCGGCGGGCGGCGAAGGCGTTACTCTACCTTGGCGCCGGACTGGCGCACGAGGGTGCCCCAGCGGGTGTTTTCAGCTTTGATGAACGCGGCCAGGTCTTGCGGGGAGCCGCCGCGCGGCTCGCTGCCTTCCTCACGCATCTTGGCGATGGTGTCGGGCTGGGCGATGGCCTTGTTGATCTCTTCGTTGACGCGCTTGACGATCTCCGCCGGCGTGCCCGCCGGCGCCACCAGCGCCTTCCAGTCCTCCGCCTGGAAGCCGGCATAGCCGCCTTCGATCACGGTCGGCACGTCGGCCAGCAGCGGCAGGCGCTTGGCCGAGGTCACGCCGAGTGCGCGCAGCTTGCCGGCCTTGATCATCGGCAGCGCGATCGGCGGCGTGGCGAAGTAAAAGTCGGTCTGGCCGCCCAGCAGGTCGGTCAGCGCCGGCGAGGCGCCCTTGTAGGGCACATGCAGCATCTTGATGCCCGTGCGGCGCGCGAACATCTCGCTCGTCAGGTGGCCCACGGTGCCCGTGCCGGCCGACGCCATCGAGAGCTGCTTGGCCTTGCCGGCGGTGATCAGGTCGGCCAGGTTCTTGTACGGCGCGTCCTTGCGCACGATCAGCACCAGCGGTTGCGCGGAAACCAGCGCCACCGGGGTGAAGTCCTTGACCGCGTCGTAGGGCATCCTGGGGTACAGGGTGGGATTGATCGCCAGGTTGGCGGTCTGGCCCATGCCGAGCGTGTAGCCATCGGGGCGGGCCTTGGCCACCGCGTCCATGCCGATATTACCGCCCGCGCCCGCGCGGTTTTCCACCACCACGTTCCAGTGGGTGGTCATGCCCACCTTGTTGAACACCAGGCGCGCCATGACATCAGTCCCGCCGGCCGGCGGGAAGGGGACCACCAGGCGCACCGGCTGGCTCGGATAGGTGTCCGCCGCAGCGGGGATGGCGCCTGCGGCGAGCAGGGCGGGGACTGCGAGCAGCAGCAGGGCGCGGATGTGGAAGCGTTTCATTGTGTTGTGTCTCCGGATTGGGGTGGTGCACGGCACCGGCGGATGGTCTCTTGTGTTCTGTAGAATAGAACGTTAATCTTACTTAGGGAATTTAGGTGGGAGGATAGGAGGGGGGAGGGGGGATGTCAAGGGG